>NZ_JBSSLX010000080.1:0-22943 GCF_053890995.1 Micromonospora sp. I033
CAGCGGCACCGTGGCCGGCCGCCACGCCTCCTCGGCGTCCCGGCCCGCGCCCGCGGTCCGGATCCCCGCGCCGCGCAGCGCCTCCAGGGTGTCGGCCAGCCCGGTCGCGCCGAAGTCCAGCACGTGGTTGTTGCCGAGGACGCAGACGTCGAGCCGGGCGGCGGTGAGGCAGGGCAGGTTCGCCGGATGCATCCGGTAGTGGATGCCCTTGCCGGGGTAGTGCTCGCCACGGGCGGTCACCGCCGTCTCCAGGTTGACGATCCGCGCGTCCGGACGTTCGGCGTCGAGCAGCCGCAGCGCGTCGCCCCACGGCCACTCCGGCGGGGCCGGGCGCGGCACCGGGCCGGCCACCGACTCGGCCAGCGCGACGTACCGGCGGGCGTCGGTGACCAGCTCCTCCCGCAGCGCGGGCGGCCCCGGGTGGGGCAGGATCTGGTCCACACCCCGCCCGGTCATCACGTCACCGGCGAGGAAGAGCGTCACCTCGGCCATGCCGGTGATGTTCCCGCCGTGCGCCGCGCCACGCGTGAGCCGGGCCGGCCGGGGTACCAGGGCGGCCATGACGACGGACGTGACGATCGTGGTGGCCACCCGCGACCGGCGGGACCAGCTCCTCGCCCTGCTGCCCCGGCACACCGCCCCGGTGATCGTGGTGGACAACGGCTCGGCCGACGGCACCCCGGCCGCCGTGGCCCGCGAGTTCCCCGGGGTGCGGGTGGTGGAGCTGGGCCGCAACGCGGGCGCCGGGGCCGCCCGCAACGTGGGGGTGGCGCTGGCCCGCACGCCGTACGTGGCGTTCGCCGACGACGACTCGTACTGGGCGCCGGGCGCGCTCGACCGGGCGGCGGAGCTGCTGCGCCGGCACCCGCGTACCGCGCTGCTCACCGGGGAGGTGCGGGTCGGCGCGGCGGCCCGGCGGGACCCGGTCTCGGCCGCGATGGCCCGGGGGCCGCTGGGCACCGAGCCGGGCGCCCCCGGCCCCACCGTGCTCGGCTTCCTGGCCTGCGCGGCGGTGCTGCGCCGCGAGGCGTACCGGCAGGTCGGCGGCTTCGCCGAGCGGCTCGGCACGTACGGCGAGGAGGCGCTGCTGGCCATGGACCTGGCCGCGGCGGGCTGGAACCTCGCGTACGTGCCGGAGCTGGTGGCCCACCACCTGCCGGTGCCGGCCGGGCGCGACCCGCGGGCCCGCCACCGGGTCGAGGCGCGCAACCGGGTGCTCACCGCGGCGCTGCGCCGGCCGGGACCGGTGCTGCGCGCGGCGGTGGCCGAGGCGTGGCGGGACCCGGCCGGGCGGGCCGGCCTGCGCGACGCGGCCCGGCAGGCCGGCTGGGTGCTGCGGCACCGGCGGCGGCTCCCGGCCGACGTGGAGGCCGCGCTCGTCACGCTCTCCCACGCCGACGCCGCGGCACCTCTTTCCGCCGTAGTTCCCGAGCCGGCCGCGTCCGCGAGCGCCTGAGCTGGTTATCGTGTGGGCGCAGCTGACCGGCCGGCGCCGAGGAGCACCGATTGACCACCACCGCGTCCTTCCGCGCCTGGTACCGGCCGATGCGGGCCCGCCGGCGGGACGAGGAGCACCGGTCGGCCACCCCGCTGGAGCTCTTCTTCGACCTCTGCTTCGTGGTCGCGGTGGCGCAGGCCGCCGGGGGCCTCCACCACGACGTGGTCGAGGGGCACCTCGGGCACGGCCTGGTGGGCTACCTGAGCGTGTTCTTCGCGATCTGGTGGGCCTGGGTGAACTTCACCTGGTTCGCCTCCGCCTACGACACCGACGACGACGTCTACCGGCTGACCGTCCTGGTGCAGATCGCCGGGGCCCTGATCCTCGCCGCCGGCGTGCCCCGCGCCTTCGGGGAGGGCGACTTCTCCACGATCACCTACGGGTACGTGGTGATGCGGCTGGCGGCGCTGGTGAACTGGCTGCGGGCGGCCGCCGGCGACCCGGCGCACCGGGCCACCACCCTGACGTTCGCGGTCGGCGTGGGCCTGGTGCAGGTCGGCTGGCTGATCCGGCTCCTCCTGCCGGCCGCCTGGCTGATGCCCGCGTTCGTGGTGCTGGTCCTCGCCGACCTGCTGGTCCCGGTGCTCGGTGAGCGGCGCGGACAGACCACCTGGCACCCGCGCCACATCTCCGAGCGGTATCAGCTGTTCACCCTGATCGTGCTCGGCGAGGTGGTGCTCTCCACCTCGGTGGCGATCCAGCGGGGGGTGGACGCGGGCAACGAGCAGCTGTGGGTGCTGGCGGCGGCCGGCATGGTGATCGTCTTCGCGATCTGGTGGCTCTACTTCGACCGGCCGAACCCGCTGCCGCCGGCGTCGCTGGCGGGCGCGGTGTTCTGGGGCTACGGCCACTACTTCGTCTTCGCCTCGATCGCCGCGGTGGGCGCCGGGCTGGCCGTGGCGATCGACCACGACCTGCACGTCGGGCACGTCTCCGGCCGGGTCGCCGGCTACGCGGTCGCCGTGCCGGTCGCGGTCTACCTGCTCGCCCTCTGGGCGCTGCACCTGCCGGCCAAGCGCGGTCTCGGGCTGGTGCTGTTCCCCGCCGCGGCGGCGCTGGTGCTGGTGGCGCCGTGGCTGGCCGCCCCGATGAACCTGATCGCCGGGGTGCTGGTGGTGCTGGTGGCCGTCACGCTGGTCATGCGGCACCGGGCCGCGACCAGAGCCGCCTGACCAGCGCCTCGAACTCGGCGGCCCGCTCGATCTGCGGCATGTGCCCGGTGTCGGGGAACAGGTGGAACCGCGCCTTCGGCAGCCGGCTCCGGGCGTACGCGAGGTGGGCGGCGGGCAGGATCAGGTCCCGGTCGCCCCAGACCACCAGGGTGGGCAGATCGAGCGCGGCCACCGCGTCGAGCAGCTCGGCCCGCCACTCGGGGCGTACGCCGCGCCAGGTGCCCAGGTCACGGACCAGCTCCAGCATCACGCGGGCGGCGTGCGGCTGCCGGGCCGCCGCCAGCGCGGTGGCGATCCGCTCCTCGGTGACGTACGCGGGGTCGTGGAAGATGGCCCGTTCGGTGCGGCGGGCGATCGCCGGGTGCGGGCGCAGCAGCAGCCGGGCGAGGGGCCGCACGGCGAGCAGCCGCAGCGCGGCGGTCACCTCCCGGCCGAAGCCGGCGCTGTTGACCAGCACCAGGCTGGCCGCCCGCTCCGGCGCGTCGGCGGCGAGGCGCATGGCGACCGCCCCGCCGAGGGAGTTGCCGACCAGGTGCACCGGGCCGGTGACCCCGGCGGCGTCCAGGAACCCGGCGACGGCCGTGGCCAGGGCCGGCAGGGTGTGCGCGTCGTCCAGGGGCGCGGAGCCGCCGTGCCCGGGCAGGTCCACGGCGAGCACCCGGTGGTCGCCGGCCAGCGCGGCGTGCAGGACGGCGAAGTCCTCGAGGGTCCGGCCGATGCCGTGCAGCAGCACGACCGGCGGCCCGTCGCCGGCCATCCGGCAGCGCGTCCGCCGCCCGGCCACGACCAGTTCGTCGGCCGGCGGCAGGGCGAGGGTCACGCCGGCCGCCCCGGGTCCGACGGGACCGGCTCGGCGGCGGCTCGCGGGGCCGGCACCCGGGCCGGGCGCGGGCGCATGCCCAGGGCCAGCACCTTCCCGTAGCCGGCGGGGGCGACCCGGGCCAGCAGGTCGGGCAGCTTCGCCGACCAGCCGATGAGCACCCGGCCGCGGCGGCGCTCGACCCCGCGCAGGATCACCTCAGCGGCCTTCGCCGGGTCGATGGAGAGCAGCTTCTCGAACTGCTTCCGGCCGGCCTCGTACTCCTCGACGGAGACGCCGCTGCCCACCCGGGCGCTGGCCGCGATGCGGGTGCGGATGCCGCCCGGGTGCACCGAGGTGACCCCGACCCCGTCGTCGACGAGTTCGTGCCGCAGCGCCTCGGTGAAGCCGCGCACGGCGAACTTGCTGGCCGAGTAGGCGGCCTGCCCGGCGGGCGCGATCAGCCCGAAGAGGCTGGAGACGTTGACCAGGTGGGCGCCGGGCTCGGCCTTCAGCGCCGGCAGCAGCGCGTGGGTCAGCCGGACGACGGCCCGGAAGTTGATCTCGATGACCCAGAGGAACTCGTCCAGGGTGACCTGGTCGAACCGGCCGCCCAGCGCCACCCCGGCGTTGTTGACCAGCAGCCGGACCCGCGGGTGGGCGCCGAGGATCCCGGCGGCGACCCGGTCGGTGGCGTCGGCGTCGGCGAGGTCGACCAGGTGGGTCTCGACGCGCCGGTCGGGATGCGCGGCGCGGATCGCGGCGACCACGGCGTCCAGCCGCTCGCCGTCCCGGTCGAGCAGGACCAGGTCGGCGCCGCGCCGGGCCAGCCCGTGCGCCAGGGCCTCGCCGATGCCGCTGGCCGCGCCGGTCAGCACGGCGGTGCCGCCGGGGAAGACGAAGTCACGCATGGCGCTCCTCGGGAGTCAGGCGACGGGCGCGGGCCGGTCGCGGACGGTGGCGGGCGTGCCCGCGCGGGAGAATCGCACACCCTCGTCGGTGAGCCGGCCGTGCCGCATCAGCAGCACGTCGCGGGGGTAGTTCTGGTGCAGCCGCCAGGGCGCCGCCGGGCCCTGCTTGGGCAACTGGTCCACGGCACGCAGCACGTAGCCGGACTGCAGGTCGATGATCGGCGCCAGGTCGTCGGAGTCCGGGGCGAGCGGGGTGACGATCTGCTGGCCGGTGTCGTCGAGGTGGCGCAGCAGCCGGCAGACGTACGTGGCGACCAGGTCGGCCTTCAGCGTCCAGGAGGCGTTGGTGTAGCCGATGGTCATGGCGAAGTTCGGCACGCCGGAGAGCATCATGCCCTTGTAGGCGACCGTCGAGGCGAGGTCGACCTCGGCGCCGTCCACGGCCAGGGTCATCCCGCCGAGGGCGAGCAGGTTGAGGCCGGTGGCGGTGACCACGACGTCGGCGGGCAGTTCGGCGCCGGAGGTCAGCCGGATGCCGTGCTCGGTGAACGTGTCGATGGTGTCGGTGACGACCGCCGCCTTCCCGGCGCTCAGCGCGGCGAACAGGTCCCCGTCGGGCACCACGCAGAGCCGCTGGTCCCAGGGGTCGTAGCGGGGCGAGAAGTGCCGGTCGAGGTCGTAGCCGACCGGGAGCTTGCCCTTGGCGGCCCGGCGGAGGAACTTCTTCACCAGACCGGGGGCGCGCCGGCTGAGCTGGAAGTTGGCCACCCCGAGCGCGACGTTCTTCCAGCGGGTCACCGCGTACGCGGCCTTCGCCGGTAGCCAGCGCCGCGCCGCGTCGGCGAACGGGTCGCGCGAGGGCAGCGAGATGACGTACGTGGGTGAGCGCTGGAGCATGGTGACGTGGGCCGCCCGCTCGGCCATGGCCGGCACGAGGGTGACCGCGGTGGCGCCGCTGCCGATCACCACCACCCGCCTGCCGGCGTAGTCGAGGTCCTCGGGCCAGTGCTGCGGGTGCACGAGCCGGCCGGCGTACCGCTCGACGCCGGGGAACTCGGGGGTGTAGCCCTCGTCGTAGCGGTAGTAGCCGGAGTTGGCGAAGAGGAACGCACAGGTCAGGACGACGTCCTCACCGGTGTCGTCGCGGCGGGCGCGCACCGTCCAGCGGGCGGTGGCGCTGTCCCACTCGGCGCGGAGCACCCGGTGGTGGAAGCGGATGTGCTGCTGCACCCCGCACTCGCGGGCGGTCTCCCGGACGTACTCCCGGATGGCGTCGCCGTCGGCGATCGCCTTGGGGTTGGTCCACGGCTTGAACGAGTAGCCGAGGGTGAACATGTCGGAGTCGGAGCGGACGCCCGGGTAGCGGAACAGGTCCCAGGTGCCGCCGACGGCGCCCCGGGCCTCCAGCACCGCGTAGCTCTTGCCGGGGCACTCGCGTTGCAGGTGGACGGCGGCGCCGACGCCGGAGAGCCCGGCACCGACGATGAGGACGTCGACGTGGTCGGAGGCCATGGCATCTCCTTCGGGCGGCAGTGGACCGGACACTATCCACCGCCGTCGACGCCAGTCAACACCCTGTCGAGGGGAATCGACATGGTGTCGAACGGGTGTAACATCGGCCGACATGACCCCCGCCCGCACGTCGACCGGCGCCCCGCCGACCCGCGGGCGGCGCTCCGGCCGCTCCGCCGGCGACGACCGGGAACTGGCCATCCTCGCCACCGCGGAGCGGCTGCTGCGGCAGCGCCCCTTCGGCGACATCTCCATCGACGACCTGGCCCGGGGCGCCGGCATCTCCCGCCCCACGTTCTACTTCTACTTCCCGTCCAAGGACGCGGTGCTGCTCACCCTGCTCGACCGGGTGACCGAGGAGGCGAACGCGGCCGCGGGCGACGTGCTGGTCCGGCTCGCCGAGGACCCGCCGGCCCGCTGGCGGGAGCTGATCGCCCGGTTCCACGCCACCTTCGGCGGCCACCGGGACGTGGTGCTGGCCTGCGCCCAGGTGCGCGGCACCAACGCCGAGGTGCGCCGGCTCTGGGCCGAGGTCCTCGAGCGCTGGGTCCGCGCCGTCGAGGCGGCCATCGAGGGCGAACGCGCGCGCGGCGCGGCCCCGGACGGGCTGCCCGCCCGGGACCTCGCCATCGCGCTGAACTCCATGAACGAGCGGGTCTGGTACGCGACCTTCGCCGGGGACGGCCCGGCGGTGGCCGAGCGGGACGTGGTCGACGTGCTGCTCGACGTCTGGCTGACCGCGATCTACCGCACCACCACCCCGGCGCCGGTCAGCCCGTCCGGGTGAAGTCCATGACCCAGTTGGTCTCCCAGGTCCGCTCGCCGTCGGTGGAGAACGCCTGCTCCCAGCGGCACGAGGTGGGCGTGATCCGCGACCAGACGAACCGGCAGCGGACCGGCCGCCCCTCGTCGCTGTCGTCGGCGTAGAAGGTGCCGACGCCGTCGACGAACCGGCCGACCACCGGCGGCAGTTCGAGCACGCCCCGCCGGCTGTTCATCCAGTAGATCGACCAGAGGCCGGTCTCCGCGTCCTGGATGCGGACGGTCGAGCCGGAGAAGCCGCGGGTCGGGAAGCGGATCTCGTCGAAGCTGCCCGCGCCGTCGAAGAACGAGTGCGCCACCGAGGTGCCGGGGAACTCGTCCCACTCGTCGCTGCCCACGTGCCGCTTGGCCAGCCGCCGGTTGGCCACGTCCCAGGTGCCGACGAAGAAGTCGAAGTCGCCCATCAGAAGCCCACCGGCCCCTCGGCGCGGCTGTCCGCCACGTAGCCGGCCAGATCCGGCCGGTCGGGGGCGAGGACGTGGCGCACCCAGGCGACCCGCTCGTGCTCCAGCACGCCCAGCTCCCAGACGCAGCCGACGCCGGGCCGGTCCAGCGGGACGAAGTGCGCCGGGTCGTCGTCCGGGCAGTCCAGCGCGGGCTGGCCGGCGATCGCGATCCGGCACTCCACCACGTTGTCGAAGAACCAGCTGTACGCCAGCAGGTACGCGCCGGTGTCCGCGCCCCGGTGCAGCACCACCCAGCTCGCCGGCGGGGTGCCGCCGTCCGGGCCGGGCAGCAGCTTCGGCAGGTACGCGTACGCGGCCTCGACCACCTCCGGTTCGAGGCGGCGGTCCGGCTGGTCGATGTGGTAGCGCTTGACGTGCCGGCCGGCGACCTCGACGGTCCCCGGCACGGTCAGTTCCTTGTCGTGGAAAGCCATACCGGGACGGTAGGACCGGTCCCCTGACAGCTAGTGTCAGTGGAATGCGGGCCAGTCGCCTTCTCTCCCTCCTGCTGCTGCTCCAGGCCCACGGCCGGCTCACCGCCGCCGAACTGGCCCGGCGGCTGGAGGTCTCGGTCCGCACGGTCTACCGGGACGTCGAGTCGCTGCACGCCGCCGGCATCCCGCTCTACGGCGAGGCCGGGCACGCCGGCGGCTACCGGCTCGTCGACGGCTGGCGGACCCGGCTGACCGGGCTCACCGCCGAGGAGGCCGACCGCCTGCTCTTCGCCGGGCTCCCCGGACCGGCCGCCGAGCTGGGCTACCAGTCGGTCGTGGCCACCCTGCAACTCAAGCTGCGTGCCGCGCTGCCGCCCCCGCTGGCCGACCGGGCCAGCCGGCTCGAGCAGCGGTTCCACCTGGACACCCCCGGCTGGTACTCCGACGGCGACCCGTCACCGTACCTGGCCGCCGCCGCCGAGGCGGTGTGGCGGGAGCACCGGGTCCGGGTCCGCTACCGGAGCTGGACCGGCGAGGTGACCCGGGTCCTCGAACCGTACGGGCTGGTGCTCAAGGGCGGCCGCTGGTACGTGGTGGCCGCCCGGCCGGACCGCGCCGAGCCGGCCACCTACCGGGTCAACCAGATCCTCGACCTGACCCCGCTCGACGAGCCGTTCGACCGGCCGGAGTTCGACCTGCCGGCCTGGTGGCGGGCGCACGTGGTCGCCTTCCGGGCCGGGCTGCACCGGGACGAGGCGACCATCCGGCTCTCGCCCCGGGGCCGGGAACGACTGCGGGAGGTCGCCAGCGACACGGTGGTCGCGGCGGTGGACGCCAGCGCCGGCCCGCCCGACGACCGGGGCTGGGTGCGGGCCGTCGTACCCATCGAGTCGCTCACCCACGCGCACGGCGACCTGCTGCGGCTCGGCGCCGAGGTGGAGGTCCTCTCCCCCGCCGCCCTCCGCGACCGCCTGGCGGAGACGGCGACCGCCCTGACGGCCCTCTACCACCCGCCGCCGGTCGCGCCCCCGCCTTGTTGATCAAGAGGTTTGCGTCACCGTGGAGATCGATCCCGACGCAAACTCCTTGATCAACGCCTTAGGACAGGCCGCGCAGGACGGTGGCCAGGGTGGTCAGGGCGCGGTCGATGTCGGACGGTGGGTTGGCGGCGTAGCCGAGGACCAGGCCGGGGGGCTGCGGGCGCTGGGCGTGCCAGGAGAGGGGTTGGACCTTGACGCCCCGGCGCAGGGCCGCCGCGGCGAGCGCCGTGTCGTCGACCTCGCCGGGCAGGGTGACCAGCAGGTGCAGGCCGGCCGCGGCGCCGTGCACGACCGCGCCGGGCAGGTGCTCGCGGACCGCCCGGATCATCGCGTCCCGGCGGCGGACGTGCCGGCGGCGCAGCAGCCGAAGGTGGCGTTCCAGCGCGCCGGAGTCCATCAGCTCGGCCAGCACCAGCTGCGGCAGGGCGGCGTTGCCGAGGTCGACCATCCGCTTGGCCGCCACCAGGTCGGCGTGCAGCCGGGGCGGCACCAGCGCCCAGCCGATCCGCAGCGCCGGGGCGAGCAGCTTGGAGACGCTGCCGGTGTAGCAGACCCGGTCCGGCAGCATCCCGCGCAGGGCCGGCACCGGCGGGCGGTCGTAGCGGTGCTCGGCGTCGTAGTCGTCCTCGATCACCAGGCCGCCGCGCCGCGCCCAGCTCAGCAGCCGGCGGCGCCGGTCGCCGTCGAGCACCACACCCGTCGGGAACTGGTGCGCCGGCGTGAGCATCACGGCCGGCGCTCCGCTCTCCTCCAGCCGGTCGACCCGCAGGCCGTGGGCGTCGACCGGCACCGGCGGGGTGTCCAGCCGCCAGTTGTTCAGGTGCTGGCGTACGCCGAGCGAGCCGGGATCCTCCACCGCGGCCGTGTGCACGCCTTCGGCGTGCAGCACCTGGGCGAGCAGGCCGAGCGCCTGGGACACCCCGGCCACGACCACCACCTCGGCCGGGTCCACCCGGATACCGCGGTTGCGGGCCAGCCAGGTCGCGACCGCCAGCCGCAGCGCCGGGGTGCCGGTCGGGTCGCCGTAGCCGAAGGCCGCCGGCGTCAGGCGGTGCAGCACCGCGCGTTCCGCCCGCAGCCAGGCCGCGCGGGGAAAGGCCGCCAGGTCCGGTACGCCGGGCGTCAGGTCGAGCTCCGCCGGAGCGTTGCGCAGCGCGTCGAAGACGGCGGTGTCCGGCCGCGCGCCGAACACCTCCGGCGGGCGGCGTGGCGCCGGCGCACGGGTGACCACGGCGGCGGGCGTGGCCACCACGACGGTGCCGGCGCGGCCGCGGCCGACCACGTGCCCGTCCTCGGTCAACCGCTGGTACGCCTCCGTCACCACACCCCGGGACACCCCCAGCTCGGCGGCGAGCACCCGGCTCGCGGGCAGTCGGGCGCCCACCGGCACCCGGCCGTCGGCGATGGCGGCCCGCAACCGGGCGGCCAGCCAGTCGGCGCGCCCGCCGGGCGGGGCGTCGCCGACGTCGAGCTGGAGAAAGTCGGCACCGGCCGCTATGGACCCCTCGACCGCCGATGGTTTGGCCCTGTCCACCGGACCATTATGGCCGCAGGCTGGATCCCGTGAGTATCGCCTTTCTGCTGACCACGCTCGTCGTGGTGATCACCCCGGGCACCGGGATGGTCTACACGCTCGCCACCGCTCTCTCCGCCGGCCGCCGGGCCGGTCTGGTGGCCGCCGCCGGCTGCACGCTCAGCCTCGTCCCGCACCTGGTCGCCGCGATGACCGGGCTGGCGGCCCTGCTCCGCGCCGGCACCCCGGCGTTCCGGGTGGTGACCTGGCTGGGCGTGGCGTACCTGCTCTGGATGGCCTGGGCGGCGCTGCGCAACCGCGGCCCGCTGCCGGTGGACGACCACCGCCCGCCCCGCACGGCCGGCCGGCTGTTCCGCGACGGGGTACTGCTGAACCTGCTGAACCCCAAGGTGACCGTCTTCTTCGTGGCGTTCCTGCCGCAGTTCGTCCCGCCGGGCGCGCCGGACGCGCCGGCCCGGATGCTGGCCTGCGGCGCGGTGTTCATGCTGACCACCCTGGCGGTCTTCGCCGGGTACGCGCTGCTGGCCGGCGCGCTGCGCCGCCGGGTGCTGGCCCGGCCCCGGCTGACCGCGCTGCTGCGGCACGGCTTCGCCGGCAGCTTCCTCGTCCTGGGCCTCGGCCTGGCCCTCACCGCCTGACAGGAGTCCTCCCGTGCGCTTCCGCCACTCCCCGGAGGTCTGGTCGACCTTCCCCGAGCTGACCTGCGGCGTCCTGCACGCCGCCGGCATCACCCCCGCCGTCGACGTCACCCCGCGGCTCGCCCGCTACGCCGACACCGCCCGCGCCCGCCTGGCCGGCGGGACGGAGGGCGGCTTCCCGGAGATCCAGGCGTGGCGGCGGGCCTTCGCCCGGACGGGTTGGCCGCCGACCCGCTACCGGTGCGCGGCCGAGTCGCTGCTGCGCCGGTTCCGCCGCGACGGGGAGCTGCCCCGGCTGCACCCGCTCGTCGACCTGGGCAACGCCCTCTCCCTCGGGTACGCCGTGCCGGTGGCCGTGCTGGACCTCGCGCGGATCGCCGGGGACCTGACCGTGCGCCCGGCCCTCGGCATGGAGACCTACCTGACCCTCGGCGGGGACGAGGAGCACCCCGAGCCGGGTGAGCTGATCTTCGCCGACGCGGCCGGCCGGGCCCACTCCCGGCGCTGGACGCACCGGCAGAGTGGCGCGTCGGCGGTGCGGGCGGAGACCGCCGAGGTGCTGGTGGTGATCGAGGCGATGCACGACGACGGGGCGGCGACGGTGCCCCGGATGCTCGCCGAGCTGGCCACCGCGCTGGCCGAGGAGTGGGGCGTGCCGGCCCGGACGGCGGTGCTCACCGCCACCGCACCCGAGTTCGCGGCGGCCGGCGCGCGGACCGGCTGAGGCGTGCGGTTGCTCCCGGCGGTCCGGGGCGCCGGGAGCAACCGCACGGTCAGGACAGCTCCGGTGGGTCCAGCCAGGTCCAGGTCACGCCGTCGGTGGAGAGCCAGGCGCCCTTGCTGTCCGGCCAGCCGGTCTGCGCGTACCCGCCCGGCACCGGGCGGGGGTCGGCCCCCGGCCCGAGCGGGGCGGGACGCAGCGTCGCACCCCCGTCGGAGCTGGCGAACATCAGCGGGGCCTCCCCGGCGGAGATGCCGGCCTGGACCGTCAGCACCCCGTCGGGCCGCACCGCCGCCCGGATCGTGCGCTCGCCGACCCGCGCCGTTCCGGCGGCACGCGCCCAGGTGTCGCCGCCGTCGGTGCTGCGCCAGACCACGAGGGCGCCCCGCACCCGGCCGACCGCGTAGACGGTGCGCCCGTCGTGGGTGGCGACCGCCGGGCCGCCGACGTCGTCTGAGGCGGCGAGGTCGTCCGGGAACTCGTGTCGTGACCAGGTGCGGCCGCCGTCCCGGCTCGACTCGACGGCGCTGCCGGTCCAGCTGATCCGGCCGCCGTCGCCCACGTGCTGACCCGTCCATCCGCTGACCCAGAGGCCGGCGCCGACCGGCGCGCTCTCGACCACCGCCGCGTTGCGCAGCGCCGACCGCTCGCGGAGCTGGGCGAGATCACCGGTGGCCGGATCCACGGCGAGGAGCGGCTCGTCGCTGGGGCCCGGCTGCCGACCGAGGACGTGCCAGCCGGCCGGCAGCGCGTCCACCCGTCGCACGGTCACCTCCCGCCAGGTGCTCCCGCCGTCGGTGCTGGCGATCCAGCGGGCGGACCGGCTGTCCGGAGCGGAGCGGGAGACGTACCAGGCCACCACGGTGCGCGGCCCGGCGGCGCGCAGGTCCACCATGGCGTCGTCCGGCACCGGCAGTGGACCGGTGCGCCAGTGCCGGCCGCCGTCGTCGGTGCCCGCCCAGCGCGGCGGGCAACCCGTGCGGCACTCGGTCCAGCGCAGATAGACGTGGGTCAGGTCGCCGGCGGCGGGACGGCCGGTGAGGATCTGCCGGCCCGTGCCAGGGGTGGGTGTGGCGCCCGGAGTGGGGATGAATTCCGGCGTGCGGTCCGCCCCCAACCGGGCGGCCGGCGGGCCGGAATCGTCGGGCCGGGCCGCGACGGCGACCCCCGAACCGGTGACCAGCAGGGCCACCGTGGCCACGGTCAGGATCCGGTGCCGGCGGCGGCGCCGCCGGGCCTGGACGGCGACCCGCTCGAAGTGCGGCTTGAAGGCGGCCTGGGCGGCGGCGTTCAGGCCGGCGAAATCCAGCTCAGGCATGCCGCGCCTCCCGCTCCGGCCGGGCCGGGGAGGACGCCGGAACCGGCTCGCTGTCGTCGAGGTGGCCGGCGAGCACGCGACGGGCCCGGACCAGGCGCGTCTTCACCGCCTCCACCGAGCAGCCCAGCGCGGTGGCCACCTCGGTCACCGGCAGGTCCGCGAGGTGGTGCAGCACCACGGCCTCCCGGGCCGGCCGGGGCAGCCGCTGCAACGCCGCCACCAGCGCGACGTGGTCCGGGGACAGGGCCGGCGAGCTGGGCCGCGCCGGGCCCAGCCGCCCGGAGCGCACCAGCCCGTGCAGCAACACCCGGCGACGGTGCCGGGACCGGGCGACGTTCAGCGCCACCGTGCGCAGCCAGGCCTCCGGGTTGACCACCTCACGGAACCGGCCCGGCCGGGCCAGCGCCCGGACGAAAGCCTCCTGCACGACGTCCTGCGCCTCCGCGTAGTCGCCGGTCATCGCGTACATCTGGGCCACCAGCCGGGCCGCCGAGGCGGCGTACACCTGTCTGACGTGTTGCTGTGGGTCCACATCGTCCCCTCCCGTGTCGGTCGTCTCATCGGTACGACCGGCGAGCGGGCGGTGCGGTGACATCCGGTTCCGGGCGGGCCGCGGGTCAGGCGTCGGGGCGGTCCGGGTCGTCGGTCGCCATGATCTCGTCGAACTCGGCCCGGGTGATCTCGCCGGTGCGCAGCCGGCGGGCGTTCGCGGCGAACCGGGCCACCGCGGCGCCCCGCGGGTCGGGCGGGCTCAGCAGGCCGCCGTCGGCGGCGAGCGCGGTCGCCTCGTCGGACACCTGGCGGGGGTCGTCGGTGTCCACCGGCTCGCCGTGCAGCTCACGCAGCGCGGCGGCGAGCTGGGCGTCGGCCGCGTCGCCGGCGCCCCACCAGCGCCGGGACAGCTCGACGGTGCGGCCGAGGCTGTCGTCGCCCACCCGCTCGGCCCGCAGCGTGGCCCGCATCATGCTGAGGAAGGTGACGGTGACGGCATCGGAGTCATCGGCGATCATGCCTGCACCCTAGCGACCGGCTGCGACAAAACCGGTGGGGCACCCGACCGTCGGCGGCATGATCGGGGCATGGAGCGAAGACCGGCCCGGGGGCACCGGAACATCCCGCACACCGCCGACGTCCGCATCGAGGCGTGGGCGCCGGACCGGGAGGGCTGCGTGGCCGAGGCCGTCGCGGCGCTGGTCGACACCTTCGTGGACACCACGGGGGCCGTCGCCGGCGGGGAGACCGGGTTCCGGGTGCCGCCGGGCACCGATCCGGACCTGCTGGTCGGCGTTCTCGACGAGGTGATCTTCCGGCTGGAGACCGAGGGTGAGCTGCCGCTGTCGACCGAGGTGCGGGCGGCCGACGACGGCGGCCTGGCGGTGACCTGGCGGACCACCGACACCGACGCGGTGGAGCTGGTCGGCGCGGTGCCCAAGGCGGTGTCCCTGCACGAGCTCTGCTTCGCCGCGGAGTCCGACGGCTGGCGCTGCGCGGTGACGCTGGACGTGTGAGGGCTCAGCCCTTCACGACGCCCAGCGGGACGAGCCGGGCCACCCGGCGGCACAACCCGGCCCCCTCGGCCGCCGCCACCACGGCGGCCACGTCCTTGTACGCGGCCGGCATCTCCTCGGCCAGCCCGCGCCGGCTGGCGCCGCGCACCGCGATGTCCTGCGCCTCCAGCTCGCGGCGCGGGTCGTGGCCGCGTACCGCCTTGGTGGCCTGCTTGCGGCTCTGCACCCGGCCCGCCCCGTGGCAGGTGGACGCCCAGGCCGGCGAGCCGGGCAGCCCGGTGAGCACGTACGAGCCGGTGCCCATCGAGCCGGGGATGAGCGCCGGCTGCCCGACCGGGCGCAGGTCGTCGGGCAGGTCGGGGTGCCCCGGAGCGAGGGCCCGGGTGGCGCCCTTGCGGTGCACGCAGAGCGGGCGGGGCGCCCCGTCCACCTCGTGCGTCTCGATCTTGGCGAGGTTGTGCGAGATGTCGTACACGAGGTCCAGGTCGCAGCCGGTGACCCGGGCGAAGACCTGCCGGGCGGCGTGGGCGAGCAGCTGCCGGTTGGCCCGGGCGTAGTTGGCGGCGGCGGCCATCGCCCCCAGGTAGGCCCGGCCCTCGTGCGACGAGACCGGCGCGCAGGCCAGCTGCCGGTCGGGCACGTGGATGCCGTACCCGGGCATCACCTTCTCCATGTCCCGCACGTAGTCCGTGCAGATCTGGTGGCCCAGCCCCCGCGAGCCGGAGTGGATCATGACGCAGACCTGGCCGGCGCGCAGTCCGAACGCGCCCGCCACTGCCTCGTCGTAGACCTCCTCCACCGCCTGCACCTCCAGGAAGTGGTTGCCGGAGCCGAGGCTGCCGACCTGGCGGGCGCCGCGCTCGATCGCCCGCTCGCTCACCTGGGCCGGGTTCGCGTCGCCCACCGCGCCGTAGTCCTCGCAGCGGTCCAGGTCCCGCTGGACGCCGAAGCCGCGCTCCACGGCGTACCGGGAGCCGCCCCGGAGCACCCCGTCGAGTTCGGTGCGGCCGGTCAGGTGCCACACGGCGCCCTTGCCCATGCCGCGCGGCGTGGACTCGCTCAGGCCGTCCATCACGGCGTCCAGCCGGGGCCGCAGCGCCGCCCGGTCCAGGTCGGCGGTGAGCAGCCGGACCCCGCAGGAGATGTCGAAGCCGACCCCGCCGGGCGACACCACTCCCCCGTGCTCGACGTCGGTGGCGGCCACCCCGCCGATCGGGAAGCCGTAGCCCCAGTGCACGTCCGGCATCGCGTAGGAGGCGCCGACGATGCCGGGCAGCGTCGCCACATTCGCCACCTGCTCCAGCGACTTGTCCGCCCCGGCGTCCGGGAGGAGATCGCGGGACGCGAAGACCACGCCCGGCACCCGCATCGGGTCGTGCCGGTCGATCCGGAACCGGTACGGCGACTCCTCCACCAGGTCCATGCCCGCCCGGCTACCCCGCGTCGGAGCGGTTACACCCCGTCTGGTTCGGCTCGCCCGATCCGGGTAGTGCCGCAGCATGCCCCAGCGATACGAGGACTACGACAGGATCGCCGTCATCACCGGCGCGGACTCCGGCATCGGCAAGGCGTGCGCCGTGGCGCTCGCCGAGGCCGGCTTGGACATCGGCATCACCTGGTACGGCGACCCGGACGGCGCCGAGCGCACCGCCGCCGAGGTACGCGCCACCGGCCGCCGCTGCGAGGTGGCCGAGCTGGACCTGACCCGGCTGCCCGGGGCGGCCGCCGTCGTCGACGAGCTGGCCGACCGGCTCGGCGGGCTGGGCGTGCTGGTCAACAACGCCGGCACCGGGCTGGCCACGCCCTTCGTCGAGGTGGCCTGGGAGCAGTGGCGGGAGGTGCTCGGCGTGGACCTGGACGGGCCGTTCCTCTGCTCCCAGTGGGCCGCCCGGCGGATGCGGGCCGCGGGCCGGGGTGGCCGGATCATCAACATCACCAGCGTGCACGAGCACGCCCCGCGGGTCGGCTCGTCGGCGTACTGCGCGGCGAAGGGCGGGCTGGGCCTGCTCACCAAGGTGATGGCACAGGAGCTGGCGGCCGACGGGATCACCGTCAACGCGGTCGCCCCCGGCGAGATCGCCACCCCGATGACCGGGCAGGAGGACGTGGACCCGTTCACCCAGGAGCGCCCGGGGGTGCCGGTGGGCCGGCCCGGGGACGCCCGGGAGGTGGCGGCCGTGGTGGCGCTGCTCGCCACGCCGGCGGCCGCCTACGTGACCGGGGCGTCCTGGCCCGTCGACGGCGGGATGCTGATGATGGGTCCGCAGGCGTCGTCCCTGCCGGACGACAGCTGGCGGTCGGCCTGACGGGAGCGGGCCGATGTCACAGCCGCCGCTCACGGGGGCCGACGGGCGTAACACTTCGTGACGCTTCGCGTTCACACCGTCCACTTAGGGTTCTCGTCGGCCCGGTCGCACGACGCCCGGGCCGACGCCCGGCCCCGACCGGGGGCCCCGACGGAAGGACGACCCATGCCCTTCGCCCGACGTACCGCCGCCCTGGCCCTGGCCGCCGCGCTCGGCGGCCTCGCCGCGACCGCCGCCCCGACGGCGGCGGGCGCGGCTCGCCCCGCTCGCGCCGGACGCCGCCCCGCAGGAACGGCTCGCCCTCGCCGCCGGCGACGTGCCCAGCGGCGACTGGCTCGTGCGGGTGCAGGTGGACGGCGTGGACAGCCTGCCCGACCTGGTCGGAGAGGTTTACGGCGCGCCCGCCCTGACCGTGCCGTGACCGCCGCCGACCGCCGGGCCCGCCCGGCCGACCCGCCCGGCGTGTCCTGGGACGAGGCGAACCGGCTGGCACTGGTCGCCGAGCTGGACGTGCTGCGGGCGCGGCTCGTCGCGTACCCGGGGGAACCCGACCGGGCGGACCTCGCCGCGGCCGAGCGGCGGCTGGCGGCGGCCCGCGCGCTGCTCGACCGGCCCACGGCGCTCGACGGGCTCGCCGCCGCGCTGCGGCTCACCAGCTTCGAACGGGCCGTGCTGCTGCTGGCCACCGGCCCGGAACTGGCCGGCGAGGTGGCCGACGAACTCACCGCCGCGCACGGGCAGCCCCGCCCCACCTTCGGCCTCGCCCTGGCCGCGCTGCCCGGCGCGCACTGGAGCGCGCTCACCCCGGACGCGCCGCTGCGCCGCTGGGACCTGGTCCGCCTGCTCGACCCCGACACCCCCACCGGCAGCCCGCTGGTCACCGAGGAACGGGTGCTGCACCACCTCATGGGCGTCCGCTACCTGGAACCCGACCCCGCCGCAGTGACCCGGCCCGTCCCGCCACCCGCCGCGCTGCCGCCCGCGTTCGCCGCCGTCGCCGCCACCATCCGCACCGTCCGGGAGCACGGCCGCCCCGCCGTGCTCCAGGGGCCGCAGCCGGCCAACCTGCCGGTGGTCGCGGCCGCCGCGGCCGACGCCGCCGGCCGGGAGCTTCGGCTGGTCGCGGTGGCCGATCTGCCGTCGGCGGTACGCGACCGGGACCGGCTGCTGCGGCTCATCGGGCGGGAGAGCCTGCTCGCGCCGGCCGCCTGGGCTTTCGACGCCGACGGGGCCCGCCCCGAGGACGCCCGCGCGCTGATCCGTGCCCTCGGCGCGCTGCCCGCCCCGGTGGCCGTGCTCGGCGCCGTGGACACCGTGCTGGCCGACGGCGTGCTGGTCGGCGTACCCCGGTTGCCCATCGCGGAACGGGCGGCGGCGCTGGACGCCGCGCTCGACCGGCACCTGGCGGACCGGGCGGCGGGCGCGGCGGCCGCGGTGGCCGGGGTGTTCGACCTGGCCCTGCCCGACCTGGAGCTGGCCGCCGGGGACGCCGCCGCCGGCACGCCACTGTGGCAGGCGTGCCGGGCCCGCTCCCGCAGCCGCTACGGCGGGCAGGCCCGGGTGGTCCGGCCGCGGGCCGGCTGGGCCGACCTGGTGCTGCCGGACACCCACGTGGCGCAGCTGCGGTCGCTGGTCGCCGCCGTGCACCACCGCACCCGGGTGCTGCACGACTGGGGATTCGCCGACCGGAGCAGCCGCGGCCTGGGCACGGCAGCGCTCTTCGCCGGGCCCAGCGGCACCGGCAAGACCCTCGCCGCCGAGGTGATCGCCCACGAGCTGGGCCTGGACCTGGTGGTGGTCGACCTCAGCCAGGTGGTCAGCAAGTTCATCGGCGAGACGGAGAAGAACCTCAGCCGGGTCTTCGACGCCGCCGAGGACGGTGCCGCCGTGCTGCTCTTCGACGAGGCCGACACCCTGTTCGGCAAGCGCACCGAGGTGCGCGACAGCCACGACCGGTACGCCAACCTGGAGGTCGGCTACATGCTCCAGCGGATGGAGTCGTTCACCGGGCTGGCCATCCTCACCACCAACGCCCGGTCCGTGCTCGACCAGGCGTTCCTGCGCCGGCTGCGGATCGTGGTGACCTTCCCCTACCCGGACCGGGCCGCCCGGGAGACCATGTGGCGGCGGGCGTTCCCGGATGCCGTGCCGGTGGACGGGATCGACCCCGGGCGGCTGGCCGCCGTGGACCTGCCCGGCGGCGGGATCGCCGCGGCGGCGCTGACCGCCGCCTACCTGGGAGCGGACGGCGAAGGAATCACCGCGGAGCAGGTGGCCACGGCGACCCGGTGGGAGCTGGCCAAGAACGGGCGCTCGCTGGGCGGCCGATGACCCTGGTGCTCCTGTCGGTGTGCCTCTTGCTCAGTCCGGCGCGACGGAGCGCCAGATCCGGTCGGGCAGGACCCGGGCGGCCTGCCCGAGGTCGACGCCCGGTACGCCGGCGAGCCACCGGCGCGCGGTCTCCGCCACCGGACCGATCAGCAGCATCTCGATCAGTGGCTCCGGCAGGGTGGCGAGCTCGCCGGCCCGCATCCGCGGCCGCAGCCAGCCGGCGACAGCCGCCATGCGCGGCGCCTTGGCCGCCACGACCTGTTCGGCGTGCGCGGCCAGGTAGCCGGCGTAGGCCGAGGCGTGGATGAAGCGCGCCGCGGCCGGGTTGTCCTCGGTGAAGCGCAGGTAGGCCACCACGATGGCGCGGACGCCGGTGCGGGCGGTCCGGGCCCGGCCCAGCGCCGCGATCAGCTCGTCGAACAGCGCCGCCATGCACCGGCTGTAGAGCGCCGCCGCCAGCCCGTCGAAACTGCCGAAGTGGTGGTAGAGACTGCCGAGGCTGACCCCGCTGGCGGCGGTCACCGCGTTGACCGTGAAGCCGGGCTGGCCGGCCGCGTCGAACACCTCCAGCGCCGAGGTCAGCAGCCGCTCCGCGGTCGCCTCGCCCCGCTGCTGCTTAGGCGACATGAGCCATCCCCTGATCCCACAGCCGTCGGGCGAGCACCGGATCGTCCGCCACGGACGCGAGCGGCACGGGACGGTCACCGTCGAAGTAGCGGCCGGACTTCCCATCGGACGCGAACACCAGCCGCGTCACCGGCGCCGCGCCGGCCTCCGGAGTGTCCCACCGGCGCTTGACCACCTTGAGCAGGAGGCCCATCGCGCCGCCGGGATCGCCCAGCCCGGTCCTGATGACGCCGGGATGCACCGCGTCGATGGTCACCCCGGTATTCGCCCAGTGCTCGGCGAACAGCGGCACGGTGAGCAGGTTCGCGAGCTTGGTGTCGCAGTAGGTGCGTATCCGGTGGAAGTCCTCGCCCCAGGGCGTCCGGTCCGGGTCCACTCTGCCCTTGACGTAGAGGCCGGCGCTGACCTGGACCACCCGCCCCAGCCGCTTCTCCAACAGGTGGTTGAGCAGGAACGGCGCCAGGTGGTTCACCGCGAACGACTGCTCGTAGCCGTCCTCGGTGCGCACCAGCCGGGTCGGCCAGACACCGGCGTTGTGCACCAGCACGTCGATCCGCTCGCAACGACCGCTCAGCCCGGCCGCGACCGCCCGGACGGACGACACCACCGACAGGTCGCCCACCACCAGCTCCGCCGAGCCGGCCGCGCCGCCCGGGGACGCCCGCAGCGCCGCCACCGCCTGCTCGCCCCGTGCCCGGTCCCTGGTCACCAGCACCACGCGGCAGCCGCGTCGCACCAAGTCGGTGGCCACCGCGAACCCGATGCCGCGATTGGCTCCGGTCACGACCGCCGTCACCGTCTCCGCCATAGCCGTCAGACTAGACCAGAACTAGAGCAGCGTTCTAGAACGAAGTTCCATCACCGATCCCACACACCACGCGGGACGGCGACGAGATCAGGCCAGGCAGAAGAGCGTCTGCTGCCCGGTCGCCACGAGCGATCGCTGGCCGCCCTGCACGCCGAACACCTCCAGCCGGCACACGGTCAGCGTCCTGCCGGACTTGAGCACGGTCCCGATCGCCTCGATGTGGTCGCCGACGGCGGGCGCCAGGAGGTTGATCTTGTATTCGACCGTGAGGACGTCGGTGTCCGCGGGGAACACGGTGAGCGCCGCATAGCCGCCCGCGCTGTCCGCGATGGCGCTCGTGGCCCCCGCGTGGATGTAGCCGTGCTGCTGGGTCACCTCGGGCCGGCTGGGGAGCACGATGTGCACCCGTCCGGGCGCGATGTGCGCCAGGCGGGCGCCGAGGTGGCGCATGAGTCCCTGGCGTTCGAAGCTCGCCGTGATGCGCTCCCGCACCTCGGGGCTCGCCTCGTCTTCCATCTCTTCTCCGGTCTCAGATCGCCGTTCCTGGCGGAGACTTCAGCAGTGCCGCCGCCTCGGGCAGGTATCCGCCGCGCCCCACGCGCAGCGCGGCGGCCGCCATGCGGACCAGGTCGATGTTGACGCCCGCCGCGCCGCTCGGGTCGTGCACCTTCAGCCGCACGTCCAGGCTCACCGCCGTGCCGCCCCAACCCTGCGCCTCGACGTTGAGGTGGGCGACCTTCTGCGAGCCCAGGTGCGGAAGGTACCCGAGCGGAGCCATCTCGACCTTGTCCGAGCCCACCGCGTTCGCCTTGGACTGCCGCTTGGTGTTCGGGTGCTCGACCAGGTTACGGAAGTCCTCGGTGCCGCCCAGGTTGACCTGGTAGGAGCTGACCAGGGTAAGGCCGCGCTCCGCCAGCAACCGCAGCAGCGTGTGATGCACCACGGAGGTGCCGAACTGGCTGGCCAGGTCGTCGCCGACCAGCGGCACGCCGGCCGCCTCGAACCGCTGGACCCAGGAGGGGTCCCGGGCCACGCCGTCGGACGTGGTGTTGACGAACGCCACGCCCGCCCGCAGCGCCGCCTCGGCGTAGGCGCGGGCGGTCTCCGGCCGGCCACTCGGCGCGGAGTAGAGCAGCACCTCGGCGCCCTCCAGCGCACTCGCCACCCGCTCGACCTCCGTCGCGTCCACGAGACCGCGCCGGACCGTCACGCCCGACGGCGGCAGGTCCGCGTCCAGCCGGGGGAAGTTGTTGGGCGGCAGGAAGATCGCCTCGTGCAGGTCCCGGCCCACCTTGCCCTCGGAGATGGCGAACGCCGCGACGACGTCGACGTCCCCGACACCCAGCCCCGCCACCTCGGCACGGTGGATGCCCACCAGGCTGCCGGTGCGGCGGTAGAAGTGGAGTCCCTGCACCAAAGCCGAGGTGTTGTTGCCCACGCCGACGACCGCGACCCTCGCACTTTCGAACATGGCAGGAGGCTACCCGGGCGGTCCTTTCCACATGATCCGCGGCAGCGTCGCACGCACCGCGTTCAGCGGATCATCCGGGTCGCCGCCCGCTGGTTGTAGACCACGACCACGGCCCGCCAGTCACTACGGCCACCCCGCATGCTCGCGTTGGCCAGGTTCGCGTAGCCCCGGGCCTGCTCCAGGCCGTTGACGATCTGGCGGGCGTTGTCCGGCTTGATCTCGTAGATGATGCCGGCGACGGGGTCCACGATGGTGGTGGGTGTGACCCGGTCGACCCGGGAGGTGACGCCGAGCCGCGCCTCGGCGAGCAGCCCGTCCGGCAGCTCCGACAGCGGAATCAGGTCGCCCGCCGCCCGGTCTGCCGCGAACTGCGCCGGGATTCGCGGCGCGGGTAGCACGTCCCGCAACGCCTCGGCGTTGGCGTGGGTGAAGTTGCCCGCCTCCATGGCCCGTGGCTGAGCGCGGCCGGGCGTCGGCCGGGCGCCCAACGTCCCCGGATCGGCCAGGTCGGCCATCGAGCCGGTGGGCGCGTCCAGCGGCGCGTCGACCCCGCCCAGCAGGCGGCTGTGGCTGATCAGGTCCTCCTCCAGCTCGGCGGCGAGCCGGGCGGCCTGTTCCGGGTTGGTCCGGGCGAGCTGCTCGATCTCCAGGAACCGGGCGTGCCGGGCCGGATCGGCGGTCAGCAGCGTCTCGTACTGGTCGGCGATCCGGTCGAGCGTCACGTGGGCGGGGTCGGGAGCGCGCGGTGCGCCGGGAATGCCGCCGGTGGTGTAGTCACCGAGGTCGTTGCGGCTGGCGATCAGCTCGATGTGGAAGACGCCGGGCCCGACGGGGGTGGCGGCGAACGTCTCGATCCAGCGGTACCGGGTCTTGAGCGCCATCAGTTCGGCGAGCAGGACGGGTATCGGTGTGTTCAACACATCGTTGGCCTCCTTGATGACGCGGGCCTCGGCCATCGCCTCGGGCAGCTGGGCCGCCTTGGCCGCGTCGTCGGCCAGCGTCGGGGTGCCGGGTTCGTCGGCGGCGCGCACCGCTCCCTCGCCCAGC
>NZ_JBSSLX010000081.1:0-22859 GCF_053890995.1 Micromonospora sp. I033
CGGGATCCTGGTACCGCCGCGGCTGGTCCGCACGGGCCCTGCTTCGCCGCCCGCCCGATACCGGGTTGCCGCGGCCCGGCCCGCTCCGATTGGCTCGGGGCGTGACCGGCGTCGACGCGTACCTCATCTGCGCGGTGCCCCGGACCGGCAGCTCGCTGCTCTGCGGTCTGCTCGCCTCGACCGGGGTGGCCGGCCGGCCGGAGGCGTACTTCCGGGTGCCGGACGAGCCGCTCTGGGCCCGCCGGTGGGGCCTGCCCGCCGGGGAGTGGCGCTACGGCGACTACGTCCGGGCGGCCCTGGCCGCCGGCCGGACGGCCAACGGCGTGTTCGGCGCGAAGCTCATGTGGGGCACCCTGGACCGGATGGTCGAGGGGCTGGCCGCCGAGCACCCGGAGCTGGCCGGCGCGGACGACGCGCTGCTGCGTCGAGCGTTCGGCCGGACGGCCTTCCTGCACCTGCGCCGCGACGACGTGCTGGCGCAGGCGGTCTCCTGGCTGCGCGCCGAGCAGACCGGCCGGTGGACCGACACCGACCCGGACGCCGTCGACGCGTCCGGCGCGCCCACCGGTGAACCCCGCTACGACCCGGACGGGATCGACGAGCTGCTGCGCACCATCGCGGAGCACCAGGCGGCCTGGGACGCGTGGTTCGCGCGGCACGGGATCACCCCGCACCGCCTGCGGTACGAGGATCTGGCGGCCGACCCGGCCGGGGTGACCCGGGGCGTCCTCGACGCGCTCGGGCTGCCCTCCGCCGGAGTGCCGGTCCGGCCCCGGCACGCGCGGCAGGCCGACGCGCTCAACGCCCAATGGATCGCCCGGCACCGGACCCGCGCGTGACCTTGGCCACGGCCGCGCCCGCTCCCCGCGTACGGGCAGGTCATCTGCCGTTACCCGGCGGTTAAGGTGGGCCTCGCGAAGTCGCTCGCCCCGACCCGGGGCGCGGCTTCGTAGTGCTTCACGGGACCCGTGGAGCCCAGCCGTCCCGACGTTCTCCGGGCCAACCGAAACGGGACGGCTGCACCCCCACCGCCCCGCCGGCGCGACCGGTTGGGCCAACCCGGAACGGAGTACGACCACGCCATGAGCGTGTCCACGCAGGATCCTGCTGTCCCGGTGGAGCCGGCGGAACCCGCCGCGCAGAGCCGCCTCGACCGCTTCTTCGAGATCACCCGCCGGGGCTCGACGGTCCGGCGCGAGGTGCTCGCCGGGATCACCACCTTCGCGACGATGGCGTACATCGTCGTGCTCAACCCGCTGATCATCGGCACCGCGCCGGACAAGGACGGCAACCTCCTCGGCATCGCGCCGGTCGCCGGGGTCACCGCCCTGGTCGCGGCGGTCATGACGATCATGATGGGCGTGGTCGGCCGGGTGCCGTTCGCGGTGGCCACCGGCCTCGGGCTGAACGCCTTCGTGGCGTACGCGGTCGCCTCCCAGATGACCTGGGCCGAGGCGATGGGCCTGGTCATCATCGAAGGCCTGATCATCACCGTGCTGGTGCTCACCGGCTTCCGGAAGGCCGTCTTCCGGGCCATCCCGGCCGAGCTGAAGGCGGCCATCGCGGCCGGCATCGGCCTGTTCATCGCGCTGATCGGCTTCGTCGACGGCGGTCTGGTCCGGGCCGGCACCGGGGTGCCGCTGCAGCTCGGCTCGGGCAGCAACGGCACGCTCCACGGCTGGCCCACGGTCGTCTTCCTGGTCGGCCTGCTGGTCACCGGCATCCTGGTCGCCCGCAAGGTGAAGGCCGGCGTCCTGATCGGCATCGTCGCCACCACGCTGGTCGCGGTGATCGTCAACGCGTTCGCCAAGCCCGGCCCGGCCCTCGTGGACGGCAAGCCCAACCCGGACGGGTGGCGGCTCAACGTGCCGACCCTGCCGGACCCGCTGTTCCAGACCCCCGACCTGCACCTGGTCGGCAACGTGTCGTTCGGCGCGTTCGCCCACGTCGGCCTGGTGACCGCGCTGCTGCTGGTCTTCACCCTGGTGCTGGCCGACTTCTTCGACGTCATGGGCACCACCGTCGGTCTGGCCCGGCAGGCGAACCTGGCCACCGAGGACGGCACCGACATGCCGCGCCTGGGCAAGGTGCTCTTCGTCGACGGGGTCGCCGCGGTCGCCGGCGGCGCCGGCAGCGCCTCCTCGGCCACCACGTACGTCGAGTCGTCCTCGGGCATCGCGGACGGCGGGCGGACCGGCCTGACCAGCGTGGTCACCGGCGTGCTCTTCCTGGGCGCGCTGCTGCTCACCCCGCTGGTGTCGCTGGTGCCGAGCGAGGCCGCCGGCCCGGCGCTGGTGGTGGTCGGCGCGCTGATGATCCGCCAGGTCAAGGACATCGACTTCACCGACGTGGGTGTCGCCGTCCCGGCGTTCCTGACCATGACCCTCATGCCGTTCACCTACTCGATCACCAACGGCATCGGCGCCGGCTTCGTGAGCTGGGTGGCGATCCGGGTCGCCCAGGGCAAGGCCCGGCAGATCCACCCGCTGATGTGGGCGGTGGCCGCCGCGTTCGTGGTCTACTTCGGCATCAACCTGGTCAAGGCCGTCACCGGCGTCAGCTGACCGTCGGAACCCGCGCCCCCGTTGCCCGTTGGCCCGAGGCAACGGGGGCGCGGCGTATCCGGATCATGGGTTAGAGTGCCGACGCGCGGACACGCGACCGTCGTGGGCGCAGGGGGATGAGGCCATGGATCGCCATGAGCTTCCCCTGCCATGCCCTCTTCCGGGTCGCGCCCACTGACCTGCCGCGGCCCGGGTCGCTCCACGACCTTGGAGAATCGCGTTGTTCATTTCTGAACTGACCACCGAACGACTCGTGCTGCGCCCCTGGCCGGCCGAGGAGGCCACCGCCGTCGTCGCCGGGGAGCGGCGCCCGCACTGGGCGGCGGACTTCCCCGCGGACGGCGAGCGGGTGATCGCCGGGATCATCGCCGGTCGCCCCGGGCAGCCCCACGGCCACCGGCTCATCATCGAGCGGGAGACCGGCCTCACCGTGGGCGGCATCGGGTTGTTCTGGCCGCCCACCGACGGGTCGGTCGAGTTCGGTTACGGGATCGTCCCGTCCCGGCGCTGCCGGGGTTACGTCACCGAGGCGGTCCGGGCCCTGGTGGCCGACACCCTCACCCTCCCCGGGGTGACGCGGGTGCTGGCCACCGTCGACCCGGCCAACGTCCCGTCCGTGCGGGTGCTGGAGAAGGCCGGCCTGCGCCGGGACGGTGAGGTCGAGACCGACGAAGGGCGACTGCACCGGTACGTCACGGAGTAGTGCCGGTCCGGGTGCGTCTGTTGTCGCCCCGGCGACGACAAACGCACCTGGAGAACCGGTGACGGCGGGAGGATCGCCACGTGAGCTACGCCGACGTCAACGGGCTGCGGCTCTGGTACGAGGTCCACGGCGCCGGGAAGCCGCTCGTCCTGCTGCACGGCGGCTACGGGTCGACGGAGATGTTCGCGCCCGTCCTGCCCGCCCTCACCGCGCGCCGGCAGGTCGTCACGGTCGACCTCCAGGGCCACGGCCGCACCGCCGACGCGGACCGGCCGCTGCGGCACGAGTGGATGGCCGACGACGTCGCCGCCCTGCTGCGCCACCTCGACCTGCCGCCGGCCGACGTGCTGGGCTACTCGCTCGGCGGCGGGGTGGCCCTGCGCGCCGCCATCCAGCACCCGGCCCTGGTCCGCCGCCTCGTGCTGGTCTCCACGCCGTGCCGGCGGCAGGGCTGGTACCCGGAGGTGCTCGCCGCCATGGCCGCCCAGGACGAACGGGTCGCCGAGCAGATGCGCGGCACCCCGCCGCACGAACGCTACGAGCGGATCGCGCCCCGCCCGCAGGACTGGCCGGCGCTCTGGGTCAAGACGGGTGAGCTGCTGCGCCGCGAGTACGACTGGTCGGCCGAGGTGGCCGCCCTGCCGATGCCGGTGCTGCTGGTCTTCGCCGACGCCGACTCGATCCCGGTGCACCACGTGGCCGAGTTCTTCGGTCTGCTCGGCGGCGGCCACCGGGACGCCGGCTGGGACGGCACCGACCGGCCCGCGTCCCGGTTGGCCGTGCTGCCCGGGCTGACCCACTACGACATCGTCGGCTCACCCGCCCTGCCGGCGGCGGTGCTGCCCTTCCTCACCCACGAGGTACGCGCCCCCGAGTGACCACCCGGCGGACCAGCAGGCCGCCGAGCAGCACCAGCGCCACCGGCCCGGCCCACCACCAGAACCGGCCACCCACACCGGACGGCGGGTCGGCGGCCCGGACCCGGCCCGACCGCACCACCTCGTCCGCGACGTCGATGGCGAGCACCTGGTCCGGGGCGGTGAGCAGGGTGGTGGGCGCGGCGGCGCCGGGGGCCAGCGCGAGCACCCGGACCGTCTGCACATTGGGGTACACGGTGCGCTGGTCCATCGCCACCGGACCGTCGAAGCGCTCGGGCGAGCCCGGATCGGGCCGGTACCCGACCACCAGCGCGGAACCGTCCGGCCACCAGCCGAGCAGCCGGATGGTGGTGACGCCGTCGACCGCGGGCAGTGCCAGCGCACCCAGGTCCCGGCCGGTGGCCGGGTCGACCCGGCTCAGCCGCCACCGGGTGGTGTCCGGGTCGCGGCTCGACACGGCCAGCGTCCCGTCCGGCAGCCAGGCGCCCTTGCCGGCCAGCCCGCTCTCCGGCGGCAGCGGGAAGGAGGTGATCTGCCGCCCGTCCACGCTGCTCACGAGCACCTTGTCACCGATCTGGTAGGCCAGCCGGGACCCGTCGGCGGTGAACGCCACCGGGGTGCCGAAGACCGGCAGCTGCTCGGTCTCGATCAGGCGCACCCCCCGACCGGTATCGAGGCGGACCAGGCTCAGCACGTCGATGTAGGCGCTGCCCTCCGGGTTGGCCGGCACGATGTCCCGGACCACCAGCGCCGTCCCGTCCGGAGCCCAGCCGGCCGGCTCGGTGGTCACGCTGCCCGGCACCGTGCTGGCCAGGTGCCGGACCGTCCCGCCGACCAGGTCCACGAGGTCGACCCGGGGATGCTCGCTGGACCCGTCCGGCTCGGCGATCCACCGCCCGTCGGGGGAGAGCAGCACCTGCTCGCCGGCCGGCGCCTCGTGGCCCACCTCGTAGGTGCGGTAGCGGTCGGCGTCCGCCCCGACGATGCCGATGGTGCCGTTCTCGTCGATCAACCCGGTGAGGCCGCGCGCCTGCCCGCTGAAGATCACCGAGGCCGGGCCGAGCCGGGGCCGGTCGGTGGCGTGCAGCGCGCCGAACACCGGCAGCCCGATGCGGTCGGGCAGCGCGGGGCCGTCCGCGCCGGCCGGTGCGATCGCGGGCCGCCCGCCGTCGCGTACCGTCACCGGCACCAGCGCCGCCAGCACCACGACCGCCGCGACCGCCGCTGCCGTCCGCCACCGGGTGCGCCGCGCGGTCCGCACCGCGCGGTCGTGCACCGGGTACGCCGGCACCTCGGCCGCCGCCTCCCGCAGCGCCTCCCGCAGCCGTACGCTCATCGCCCGCTCCTCTCCGGCGTCCGCTCCATGAGGTCGGGCACGAGGTCGCGGAGCCGGCGCACGGCGTCGTGCCCGTGCCGCTTCACCGTCCCCACCGAGCAGCCGAGCACCTCGGCCACCTGCGCCTCGGTCAGGTCCTCGTAGTAGCGGAGCACCACCACGGCCCGCTGCCGGGCGGTGAGCCGGCGCAGCGCGGCCACCACGCTGAGCCGCAGCGCGGTGTCCTCGGTGTGGTCACCGCCGCCCCGCTCGACCGGCGTCGCGTCCAGCCGTTCCGCCAGCCGCCGCCGGCGCCACCACGAGACCTGCTGGTGGTACATGACCCGGCGCACGTACGCCTCCGGGTCCCCGTCGCGGATCCGCCGCCAGTGCCGGTACGTCCGGGCCAGCGCGCTCTGCAACAGGTCCTCGGCGTGCTGGTGGTCCCCGGTCAGCAGGTACGCGGTCCGCGACAGCGCGGGCGACCGCTGCACCACGAACTCGTGGAACGTCTCCGACATGCCCACCCCCTCGCCCTCTACGAACGCGGTCCACCCGGCGGATGGTTGAGGGCGTCATTCGACCACGCCCCTGCGGTACGGCCCCCACGCCACGAACCGCTCGAACAGCTCGCGCGGGGTGGGCCCGTCGTGCGGGTTGAGCCGGAACAGGTCGTGGGTCGCTTCGTGGTAGAGCCCGGACAGGTAGACGGCCAGGTCGACCGGATGGTCGGCGTACTCGACCTTGAGCAGCAGCCGGGCCTGGGCGCACGGCCACGGCGACCCGCAGGCCCGGCAGAGCCAGAGCGGCCGGAGCGGCAGGTGCGGTGGCTGGTCCGGCGGGTAGGCGCGCGGCCGGTCGGGGTGCGGTCCGAGCCGGGGTACGGGGAGCATGGCGCCGCTCATCACGACCTTCCTTGTCACGGAACGTGGGGGTTGGGGCCGCCCCCGGCATTCGGGGGATCGGGTGCGGCCCCGCGGCGGGCCGGACGGGAGGCGGCCCACCGGTGACAGTCTGTTGAGGACGGCACTACGCTCGGAAGGCATTCGGTCGTTGTGGGCGGTCACTGAGCAGGGCCGAAGTCGTCCGTGGGAGACCGGGGGAAGCGGCGTGCTGATTTGGGCAGATGGGGGAGAGCGTGGGCGAGTCGTGGTGGGACTTCATCGCCGGTGAGCTACGGCAGGCCCGGCTCCGAGCTGGCCTCAGCCAGGAGGACCTGGCTCGCCGCATCAACTACTCCGCGTCGCATGTCTCCGGTGTGGAGACCGGCCAGCGCCCGCCGAAGTCCGACTATCTGGCCGCGATGGACCAGGCGCTGGACACGGGCGGAATGTTCGGCCGACTGCTCCGCCACGCCTCGCTGGTTCAGGGAGCCCCGCCATGGATGCGCGCATGGATCGACGACGAACGCGCGGCCACCCTGCTGCGTTGGTACGAGCCGGCCTACGTTCCCGGCGTCCTCCAGACCGAGGCGTATGCGCGGATGACGCTGGCGGAGAGCCTGCTCAGCGGCGAGGAGATCGAGCAGCGGGTGGCTTCCCGGCTCGGACGGCAGGCCATTCTCACCCGGGAGGAGCGCCCGTGTCAGCTCGTCGCGGTGCTCGATGTGATGGTGCTCCGTCGCCCGCTCATGGGGCACGCCGAGCTGATGGGTCAGCAACTCGCCCACCTGGTCAAAATGGCCGCGCTACCGCACGTGCAGATCCTGGTGGTGCCCGAAGAGGCTGGGCTCTACCCTGCGTTGCAGGGCGGCTTCATCCTGGCCAGCCTGAGTGACGGCTCGGTGGTCGCGTATCTCGACCATCAGATCCGCGCGCAGACGATGGAGCAGAGCGAGGACATTGTCACGCTGCAACGGCACTGGGAGGCGGTCCGCGGGGAAGCCCTGTCCCGCCGGCAGTCCCTCGACCTGATCAAGGAGGCCGCACGATCATGGATTTGACCACTGCCCGGTGGCGCAAGTCGACCCGCTCGGGTTCGAACGGCGGCGCCTGCGTTGAGGTGGCCGACAACCTGCCCGGCGTGGTGGGCGTCCGGGACAGCAAGGATCCGGCCGGTCCCGTCCTGACCTTCACCCCGCAGACCTGGCGCGCCTTCGTGGCCTTCGCCAGGCAGCCCTGATCCCAGCCGGAACGATCAGGCGAGTCGGCGGGCGAGCCAGGGCAGCAGGGCGTCGCCCTGAAGCCGCTGGAACGCCCGGACGGTGGGGATGCCGGGCGGGGGCGGCTGGCGGGCGCCGTCCAGGAAGAAGCCGGTGAACCCGGCCAGCACACCGGTCAGGTCCGCCGGGTCCACCCCGGTGACGAGCGGCAGGGCGGCCAGCAGCGCCTCCGGGTCGTGACCGCCGTACACCTGCACGTTGACCAGGACCAGCAGGCTGTCCAGCCAGGCCGGGCCGCGGCAGGCCCAGGGCCAGTCGACCACGGCGACCGTGCCGTCCGGGCCGACCAACAGGTTGTCGGCCCGGACGTCGACGTGGCAGAGGGTCTCGCCGGCCAGCGCGGCCAGCCCCCGGTCGGCGGCCGCGCACAGCTCGGGCAGCCGGGCCCGCGCCCACGGGTCCAGGTCGGCCGGCGGGTCGGCGGCGATCCGCCGCCAGCCACCGAAGTCGTACCCGAGTTGCTCGGCCGCGGCGGTGGTCGCCGCGGCGGGGGCCGGGGTGAGCACCGCGGCCATCGCTTCCAGGGTGGACAGCACGGCGGCCAGGTCCCCGGCCTCCCACGGCGTGGCCGGGTGCCGGCCCTCGACGTCGGTGAAGACCAGCGCGATCCAGTCGCCGTCGTCGTGGCTGCCGAGCAGCCGGGGCGCCGGCGCGGCGGGCGGCAGCGCGGCGGCGATCCGCGCCTCCGCCCGGTGCAGGGTGGGGCTGCGGTCGTTCTGCGCCGGGCTGACCGCCTTGACGAAGGCCCGCCGGCCGCCGGCCGTGCGGACCCGGTCGGCGGTGCCGGGGGAGAAGCCGCCGTGCTGCGACTCCGCCGCCACCACCCGGTCGCCGAGGATCTCCTCGACCGCGGCGCGGACGGGCGCGGGCAGGTCGGCCCAGCGGATCCGGCTCTTCGTCAGGCTGGTCACCGCCCCACCGTGCGCGCCGCCGCTCGGCCGCGGCAACCCGATTACCGCGCCCCGGCGGTGTAGCGCAGGATCACCAGACCGCTGTCGAAGGGCCGGGTGTCGACAAGGGCGAACCGGCTCGGCGTGAAGCCCCGGTCGGCCAGCGGGATGCCGCTGCCGGCCACGATCGGGTGCAGCTTGACCACCAGCTCGTCGACCTCGTCAAGGAGCTGACCGGCGAGCTGGCCGCCGCCGCAGAGCCAGATATCGCCGCCGGGCTGCCCCTTCAGCTCGCGGACGAAGGCCACCGGGTCGGTGTCGACGATCTCCACCTGCGGGTCGTCGGACGGGGGCAGCGAGCGGGAGAAGACGTACTGCTTGAGGTGGGCGTAGGGGCTGGTGATGCCGAACTTCAGCGCCGGGTCGTAGGTGCCCCGGCCCATGAGCAGGGCGTCGAAGCGGCCGGCCGGCGGCGAGACGATGCCGTACTGGGCGTGGGTGAAGGTGGGGAAGGTCTGGGGCCATTCGGCGCTCAGGTGGGCCGCCACGTCGGGCTCCAGCGGGAGGAAGTCGTAGGACCCGTCGGGAGCGGCGATGAAGCCGTCGAGGGTGCTGGCGACGTAGTACACGAGCTTGCGCAAACCGACTCCGATGTCCGGACTCAACCACAACGGCTGTCGTGGTCGAGAGAGAATATACAACATCTGTCGTGGTTATTGCTAGGGTGCTGGCATGGCCAGGAATCCGGAACGCCGCACCCTGCTCGCCGACGCCGGGTTGCGGGTGCTCGCCGCCGGTGGTGCGCGAGGGCTGACCCACCGCGCGGTGGACGCCGAGGCGGGTGTGCCCACCGGCACCGCCTCCAACTACTTCCCGTCCCGGGCGGCGCTGCTCGCCGGGCTGGCCGAGCGGATCTTCAACCGCATGGCGCCCGATCCGGCGGTGCTGGCCGACCTGGGCGGCCGCGAGCCCTCCCTCGCGCTCGTCACCGACTACCTGCGCTACATCGTCGAGCGCACCACCCGGGAGCCCGACCTCACCCGCGCCCTGTTCGAGCTGCGGCTGGAGGCCTCCCGCCGCCCCGAGCTGCGGGCCGCGCTCGGCGACGTGCTGCGCCGGGGGTACGCCGACGACGTCGCCTTCCACGTCGCCGCCGGGCTGCCCGGCGGCGCGTTCGAGATCGCCCTGCTGCACTACGCGATCGACGGGCTCCTGCTCGACCTGCTCACCACGTCCATCGACGCCGGGTTCGACGCCGACCAGGTGGTCTCCGCCCTGGTCTCCCGTCTGGTCGGCGGGGCCACCGCCTGACCGGCGTCCCGCCCAGGTATGTCGCGGCGACCAGCGGGAACGCGCACCGGGACGCACCTGGGGAGGAGCGACGATGACGGATGGCGCCGGACTGACCATCGGTGTGCTCGGCTCGTACGGCGGTCGCAACCTGGGCGACGAGGCGATCCTCACCGGCCTCCTGGCCGACCTGCGCCAGCAGGAGCCGAACGCGCGGATCATCGTCTTCTCCCGGAACCCGGCGCACACCGCGCTGGCCCATCCGGACGTGGAGGCGGTGCCCTGGGAGGGCGTCAGCCGGGTCGACTCGTCGGTGGTCCTGGCCGAGCTCGACCTGCTCGTCCTCGGCGGTGGCGGGATCCTCTACGACAAGGAGGCCCGCCGCTACCTGCGGGTGGTCCGGGTCGCCCAGGAGCGCGGGCTGCCGCTGCTCACGTACGCGGTCGGGGTGGGTCCGCTCAGCGAGGGGGTGGACACCGGGATGGTGCGGGAGACCCTGGGGCAGGCCACCGAGGTGACCGTGCGCGACCAGGAGTCCCGGATGGTGCTGGAGGAGGCCGGGCTGCTGAACCCCATCACCGTCACCGCCGACCCGGCGTTCCTGCTCACCCCGGACGAGTTCCCGGAGAGCTGGCTGCGCGAGGAGGGCGTGCCGGCCGGCAAGCAGCTGGTCGGGCTGAGCGTCCGCGAACCGGGCCGGGCCGCGGAACGCCTCGACGTCGACGGCTACCACCGGCTGCTCGCCCAGATCAGCGACTTCCTGGTGCACCGGATCGACGCGTACGTGCTCTTCGTGCCCATGGAACGCGACGACATCCGGCACTCGCACGGGGTGATGTCGCACATGGTGGCCGCCGAGCGGGGCCGGATCCTGCACAACGACTACACGCCCCGGCAGGTGCTCGGCCTCATGAAGCACTTCGACCTGGCGGTCGGCATGCGCCTGCACTTCCTGATCTTCGCGGCCATGATGGGCACCCCGTTCCTGCCCCTGCCGTACGCCGGAAAGGTCTTCGACCTGGCCCAGCGGCTCGGGGTGCCGGCGCTGCGCGGCGTGGAGCGTGAGGTGGAGGGCCCCCTGCTGGCCGAGGTGGACCGGTTGTGGGACGAGCGCGAGGGGCGGGCCGACGAGACCGCCCGGCGGGTGGCCGCCGTGTGCGAGCAGGCCCGGGGCACCTCCCAGGTCACCAGGGGGGTGCTGGAGAGCATCCGATCGCGGGCGCTGAGCCGGGTCGCGGCCTGAGCGGCCCAGCTCGGCCAGGTCGCGGCGGGCCCGCAGCGGTGGTCAGGCCGCCGGTCCCCGCCAGGTGTAGACCCACGGGCGCTCCTGCGGCTCGCGCGACTCCAGCTCGTAGATCTGCGCGTGCGCCAGCCCCTCCGGCCCGATGTGGTGGTGGGTCAGCGGCGGGCGCCCGTTGCTGTCCAGCTCGACGGTGACGGTCTCGCCGTCGGCCGTGCCGCCCACCAGAGGGATCTGCACCGTGGAAGCCATGCGCCCATCCTGCCCCGGGCAGCGCCCGTCCGCAGCGGGATGCCGGGGGCAGCGGGCCGGCGGCCCGGCCGACTAGGGTCCGGGAATGGCGGACCCGACGATCGACCCCACCCTCGGTCCGGTCCTCGCCCGCACGGGCGGCGAGCGGGCCATCCTCGAATCGTTCCTCGACTTCCACCGGGCGACCGTGCTGCGCAAGGCGGGCGGGCTCTCCGACGCCGAGGCGGCCCGCCGCCTGGTGCCCTCCCGCACCACCCTGGCCGGGCTGCTCAAACACCTGGCCCTGGTCGAGCGGAACTGGCTGCCCTGCCTGTTCGCCCCCGAGCCGGGCGACGTCCACCTCACCAGCGAGGCCGACGCCGAGGCCAGCTTCACCCTCGACCCGGGCGAGACGGTCGACGGGCTGGCCACCGCCTACCGGGCCGCCTGCGCCCGGTCCCGGGCCGTCGCGGCCCGCTTCGACCTCGACCACGTGGTGCCGCACCCGCAGCTCGGCGAGGTGTCGCTGCGCTGGGTGCTGGTGCACCTCATCGAGGAGACGGCCCGGCACGCGGGGCACGCCGACATCCTGCGCGAGCTGACCGACGGCGAGACCGGGGCGGTCTGACCGGGCTCAGTCGCGGGGCAGCAGGCCGGGCGGATACTCCATGCCGTCGTGGGTGCAGGCGGCCGCGGCCACCCGGGCGGCGTAGCGGGCCGCGTCGAGCGCGGTGGTGCCGCGCAGCCGGGCGGCGATCAGGCCCGCGGCGAACGCGTCGCCCGCGCCGTTGGTGTCCCGCACGACCGCCGGCGGGGTGCTTGCGGGCACGTGGACCGGCGGGGTGTCCACGCCATGCAGGGTCGCGCCGGCCGCCCCGCCGGTCACCAGCACCGTCCGCGGCGCCAGCCCGGCCGCCACCTTCCCGGCCCGGTCACCCAGCCGGACGTCGCTCACGAAGACCAGGTCGGCCGCGTCGGCGAAGGGCCGGTGGTAGTCGTTCTCGCCGTCCCAGTCGTGCAGGTCGGTGGAGAGGGTCACCCCGGTGCCGAGGGCGGCCCGCACGGTCGGCAGCGCGTCCCGGGCCCAGTCCATGATCGACACGTGCACGTGTGCCGCCGCGCGCACCAGCCCGGCCAGCTCCGCCTCGGCGAACGGCGCCGGGCCGGACCAGGGACGGGGGTCGTAGAGCGACATCCGCCGGCCGGCCGGGTCGACCATGTTCACCGAGCGGCGGGTGCCGGCCGGGGCCTCGGCCAGCACGGTGCGCACCGAGGTGCGGGCCAGCGCCGCCCGGACCACGTCGCCGGCCGGGTCGGCCCCGAGCACGTCGACCAGCGCCACCCGCAGGCCGAGGGCGTGCGCGGCCAGCGCCACCCCGGCGCCGGTGTTGCCGATCCGCAGCTCGATCGGGGGCACGGCCAGCGAGTCGGCGGCCGGCAGGGGCAGGGCGGGCACCTGGGCGCGGATGTCCACGCCCAACCCGCCGATCACGAGCAGATCGACCATGGCGCCGACAGTAGCCCGCGCCGGCCGCCTATCCTGGCCCCGGGCGTCGTCGAGGGGGAGTGCGTGCTGGTCATCCACGGGCTGTGGCTGTCCGGCCGCGGGCTCGCCGTCTGGGGCGAGGACAGCACGCTGCCGGCCCGGGCGCCCCGCCGGCCGGGCCGCGCCCCGCGCGAGCGGCCGCACCCCTTCGCCGCCGACCACGCCGCCCTCGCCGCCGCGCTCGGCGACCCGGCGGGCGAGCCGGTCTCCGTGCTGCTTGACCTGCCCACCCGGGCCGGCTCGCCCACGGACTCCCCCGAGCTGGTCCGGACCACCGTCGGGGAGCCGGTCCGCGGGCCGGTCACCCGCGCCGGCTGGCGGGTCCCCGCCCTGGCGTACGCCCCGGACGCCGCGTTCGCCCTGCTCCGGTCGCGGGAAGCGGGGGAGGCGGTGCCCGGGGCGAGCCTGCGCCACCTGGCCGAGCTGGCCGACTTCGCCGCCGACCTGGTCACCCGCGGCCGGGTGCTGCCCGGCGTCGCCGGTCCCGACAACCTGGCGGCCCCTGCCGCACCGGCGGCGGTGGGGCCGGCTGACCGGGTGGTGTCGGCGGAGTCGGGGAATGCCCGCGGGCGGCGAGGCCAGGATCCGGCCATCCGCACCGGCCCCCGGGGCCTGCGCGTAATCAACGACGCGGACGTGGCGACCGCGTGGGCCGTCTGGCGTCCGCTGCTCACCGGCACCGACGCGGCCTGGGCCCGCTCGCTGGCCCTCGCCCTGCCCCCGGCCGCCCGCGCCGCCCGCGAGTGGCACCCGGTCGCCCCGGATCCGGGTGCGTCTGTGGTCGCCCGGGCCACAACAGACGCACCCACAGCGGCGGACGGCCCGCTCGCGCCCGCCCCGGACGGCTCCGGAGGGGCGGTGTCGGAGCCTGGGTCGGCGTCCCGGGGTGATGTCGCGGCGGGCAGCGTGGTGGCGGTCGGCGGTGCCGAGCTGGCGGAGTCGGTGGCCGAGGCGCTGGACGCGCTGGTCGACGCCGCCGCCCGGGCCGCTCTCGCCGACACCCGGCTGCCCCGGGGCATGCGCCCGGGCGGGCCGGTGCCGGCCTGGCTGGCCGCGCTCACCGGCCCGGAGCGGGTCTTCGCCGCCGAGCCGGCCGCCCTGGCCACCCTCCGGGCCGAGCTGGACGCCTGGCAGCGCGACGCCGCCGGCGGGCCGGTACGGGCGGCCTTCCGCCTGGTCGAGCCGGCCGCCGATCCGGTGGCCGAGCTGGTCGAGGGCGGCGCCTGGCGGGTCGAGTTCGGCCTGCACCCGACGGACGAGCCGGGGCTGGTGGTCGACGCGGCGCACATCTGGCAGCGGCCCGCACCCGCGCTCGCCGCGCGGGGCGTCGACCCGCAGGAAACCCTGCTGGCCGAGCTGGGCCGGGCCAGCCGGCTCTGGCCCGAGCTGGACGCCCCGCTGCGCACCGCCGCGCCGGAGGGGATGGAGCTGGACGCCGACGGCGCGCACCGGTTCCTGCGGGAGGGCGCGCCGGTGCTGCACGCGGCAGGCTTCGGGGTCCTGCTGCCCTCCTGGTGGCGGCGCTCCTCGTCCCGCCTCGGCGCGCGCTTGCGGGCCCGCAGCCGGACCGCGCCCGGCACGGTGGCCGTCGCCGCCGGCGGGCTCGGGCTGGACGCCCTGGTCGACTACCGCTGGGAGGTGGCCCTCGGCGACCAGCCGCTGACCGCCGACGAGCTGGCCTCGCTGGCCGAGCTGAAGTCGCCGCTGGTCCGGCTGCGCGGCCGCTGGGTCGAGCTGGACCCGCAGCGGCTCGAGGCCGGGCTGCGGCTGCTCCGCTCCTCCGGGGAGCTGACCGTGGCCGACCTGCTGCGGATGGGGCTGGCCGGGGCCGAGGGACCCGGCGAGCTGCCGGTGCTGGAGGTGGCCGCCGACGGCGCGCTGGGCGAGCTGCTGGCGGGTGAGGCGGAGCGGCGGCTCACCCCGGCCGACCCGCCGCCCGGGTTCGCCGGGGCGCTGCGGCCGTACCAGCGGCGCGGGCTGGCCTGGCTGGCCTTCCTCCAGTCCCTCGGGCTGGGCGGGATCCTCGCCGACGACATGGGGCTGGGTAAGACCGTGCAGCTGCTCGCGCTGCTCGCCGGGGACCCGCCGGCGGCCGGGCCGACGCTGCTGGTCTGTCCGATGTCGCTGGTCGGCAACTGGCAACGGGAGGCGGCGAAGTTCGCGCCGGCGCTGCGGATCCACGTGCACCACGGCGCCGAACGGGCCCGGGGTGAGGCGTTCGCCGCCGCCGTGCACGCCGCGGACCTGGTGCTGACCACCTACTCGGTGGCCGCCCGGGACGCCTTCGAGCTGGCGGGGATCGACTGGCACCGGGTGGTGGTCGACGAGGCGCAGGCGATCAAGAACGCCTCCACCCGGCAGGCCGAGGCGGTCCGGTCGCTGCCCGCGCGGCACCGGGTCGCGGTCACCGGCACACCCGTGGAGAACCGGCTCGCCGACCTCTGGTCGATCATGCAGTTCGCCAACCCGGGGCTGCTCGGGCCGGCCGCCACCTTCCGGAAGAAGTTCGCCGAGCCGATCGAGCGGCACGGCGACGCCGAGGTGGCCGAGCGGCTGCGGCGGATCACCGGCCCGTTCGTGCTGCGCCGGCTCAAGACCGACCCGTCGATCATCACGGACCTGCCGGAGAAGCTGGAGATGGAGGTGCTCTGCAACCTCACGGCCGAGCAGGCCGCGCTCTACCGGGCGGTCGTCGACGACATGATGGCGAAGATCGAGTCCAGCGACGGCATCGAACGCCGCGGCCTGGTGCTGGCCACCATGACCCGGCTCAAGCAGGTCTGCAACCACCCGGCCCAACTGCTGCACGACGGTTCCGCCCTGCCCGGCCGCTCCGGCAAGCTGGAACGGCTGGAGGAGATCGTCGACGAGGTGCTCGCGGCCGGGGAGAAGGCCCTGCTCTTCACCCAGTACGCCGAGTTCGGCGGGATGCTGCGCGGCCACCTGTCGGCGCGTACCGGCCGGGAGGTGCTGTTCCTGCACGGCGGGGTGGGCAAGGCCGAACGGGACGCCATGGTGACCCGCTTCCAGTCGCCGGAGGGCCCGCCGCTCTTCGTGCTCTCGCTCAAGGCCGGCGGCACCGGGCTCACCCTCACGGCGGCGAACCACGTGGTGCACGTGGACCGCTGGTGGAATCCGGCCGTCGAGGACCAGGCCACCGACCGGGCCTTCCGCATCGGCCAGCGCCGCCGGGTGCAGGTCCGCAAGTTCGTCTGCGCCGGCACGGTCGAGGAGAAGGTGGCCGCGATGATCGCCGACAAGCGGAGCCTGGCCCAGCGGGTGGTGGGCAGCGGCGAGCAGTGGGTCACCGAACTGTCCACCGACACCCTGCGCGAGCTGTTCGCGCTGGAGTCCGGGGCGGTGGTCGAGTGACCACACCGGACGGACCATCGCGCTTCGCCGAGTTCGGGCCGCCGCGGCGGGTCGAGGGCGGGTTGAAGGCGCGCAGCACCCGGGGCGCGATCGGGCGCTCCTGGTGGTCCCGGCGGTTCCTGGAGGTGCTGGAGTCCTTCGCGCTCGGCACCCGGCTCACCCGGGGCCGGGCCTACGCGCGCCGGGGCCAGGTGCTCCGGCTGGACGTCACGCCCGGGCTGGTCACCGCCACCGTGCAGGGCTCCCGGCCGGATCCCTACCCGGTGCGGATCGGGCTGGCCGCGTACCCGGACGAGGTGTGGGAGCGGATCGAGGCGGAGCTGGCCGGGCAGGCGTTCTTCAGCGCCCGGCTGCTCGCCGGTGACCTGCCGGCCGAGCTGGAGGAGCTGTTCGCCGCGGCGGGCGCGCCGCTCTTCCCGGCCGCCGTCGGCGAGCTGGAGCAGCACTGCGGGTGCCCCGACTTCGCGGTGCCCTGCAAGCACCTCGCGGCAACCGTCTACCTGCTCGCCGAGGCGTTCGACGCCGACCCGTTCCAGCTCCTGCACTGGCGCGGGCGGGCCCGGGGCGAGCTGCTCGACCGGCTGCGTACGCTGCGCGGCGCCGCCACCCCCGGCGGCCCGGCGGCGGCCCTGGACGGACCGGCCGTGCCGGTGGACGCGGGCGTCGGGCCCGGACCGGCGGCGCAGCCCGTGGCCGGCGCCGCACGGGTGCTGGGCGGGCTGCCGGCGGTCCCGCCGGACGACGAGGTCGACCGGTTCTGGTTGTCCCCGGTGGCGCTGCCGGACCGGCCGCCCACCCTGGCCACCGGACCGGAGCTGCTGCTGCGCCAGCTCGGTCCGCCCGGGGCCGCGATCGGCGGCCCGGGCCTGGTCGAGCGGCTCCGCCGCGCGTACCGGGAGTTCGGCCGGAGCGAGGCGGCGGGACCGGAGGACCCGCGCTGACCCACGCCACCGGCGCCGCGGTCATAGCCAGCGTCGGCGGAACCGCCACATGAGGCCGGCATTGACGAGCAGCACCACGGCGCAGATCGCGCCGGCCAGCCGTCCGGCCAGCACGGTCATCGCCGGCAGCGAGGCCCACAGCACGATCGTCAACAGCATCAGGTACCGGCCGCGGCGGCCCCGGGCCCGGTGGTCGAGCCGGGCGAAGAACTGCGGGTCACTCTCCCGCAGCTGGCGGGTGATCTGTTCGAACCTGCGCTGATCCTCTTTGCTGAGCATGGCGGTGCCTTCCCCTCACGGCTTCAGCGGTTCGGCGGCATACCCGCAACGGAGGCGGGTCACGCGCCGCTCCCGCCGCTGGTTTCGGTGAGTGGGACGGGCCCGGACGCACCGGTCGGAGACCTCAGCACGGCCTTATCCGTGCCTTAAGTTTGCCTGAGCGGTTGAACGCCGCGAACAGCGTCGCGACGGGCGAAAACGTTACGTCCCGGTGGTCACCGCCCGGGTCGCCCCTGCTCCGGCCGCCGCCGGCCCGGTCCGGCCGCACCGGTCGCCGGACGCCCGGCCTGAGCACCGTCTTAAGTGCCATCACGGGCCCCGTCGGCGTGCCTTGAGCGCCCCGGAGCGCCTGGTTACCTTCCCGTAGCAACTCCTCCGGCAACCGTCGCCGCCCCTCCACCCACCCCCTGGGTGGCAGGCGAGCCGGCACTCGAAGAAAACGGGACAGCTACATGGCCGACCTCAACGTGCCACCGCGTCGACCCCGGGACGACCGCGGCCGGGACGGATTCCCGCACCCCCATCCGGACGGGTACCGCGACCTCGACAACGCCATGCCCTACGCCGGCCCCGGCGGCTACGCCACCCCGGCGCCCCCGGCGTCCGGCCCGAAGTGGGTCGGGCCGGAGGGCTTCGCCGGCGGTGGCCACCCGCAGCGGTCCGGCGGCTATGCCGCACCGTCGGGCGGGTACGCCCCGCCGCCCGGCCCCGGACTGCCCAACCTGGACGACGACCAGGAGCCGCGCCGCGGCCGGCGCCGCGCCCTCGCCGTGCTCGGCGGCGCCGCGGTGGTCGCCGGTGGCGCCGCCCTCGGCCTCTCCCCGCAGGTCCGCGGCCTGTTCACCGACGACCCGGTGGCCGGCGACGCCACCGGCACGGTGGTCACCGACGGCACCGCGGCCCGCCCGAGCGGCCAGCAGCCGAGCACGGTGCGCACCTACACCGAGCAGAACGAGAGCTACATGGGCTCGCGGGCCGGCGCGGCGCTCAAGCGCAACGCCCCGGCCGGTGGCCGGATCTTCGCCAGCCCGGCGGCCGCCGCGGCGGCCACCCAGGTGACCGTCAAGACGGTGCTCGCCAAGGACCCGGTCCGTCACCTGGCCAGCCGGGCCACCTTCGGCCCGACGCCGAAGGTCCTCGCCGACATCAAGCGGCTCGGCATCGACGACTGGCTGCGCCAGCAGCTCCAGCCGGAGAAGATCGCGCCGACGAAGGCCGAGCTGAAGCTGGCCGAGCTGCCCACCCTCAAGCTGACCCCGACCCAGCTGCGCGACCAGCGGGACCAGCTCAACGAGCGGGGGGCCCAGCCGGAGCGGGAGACGGTGGACGCCACCATCGCGCGGCAGATCTGGTCCGACCGGCAGCTCTTCGAGGTGATGGTCGACTTCTGGAACGACTTCCTGCACGTGGCGGCCGACTTCGACGGCGGCGAGATCTACCGCAACTCCTTCGACCAGGACGTCATCCGCAAGCACGCGCTGGGCAGCTACCCGGAGATGCTGGTCGCCGCCAACAAGCACCCGGCGCTGCTGATCTACCTGAACCAGACCGACTCGCGCAAGGACGCGGTCAACGAGAACCTGGCCCGGGAGAACCTGGAGCTCTACTCGGTCGGCGTCGACGGCGGCTACACGGAGAAGGACGTCCGCCAGGCCGCCCTGCTGCAGACCGGCCGCGGCGTGGCCGACGGGAAGTACGTCTTCCACGCCGACCGGCACTACCGCGGCAAGGTGAAGATCCTCGGCTTCAGCCACGCCAACAACTCGGCCGACCCGAAGGCCGCCGACAAGGTGATCGACCAGTACATCACCTACATCGCGCTGCACGCGTCGACCGCGCAGTACGTGGCCCGCAGCCTCGCCACCCGGTTCGTCTCCGACACCCCGCCGAAGTCGCTTGTGGACCGGCTGGCCAAGGCGTACACCACCAACAAGGGGCAGATCCGCCCGGTGCTGGCCACCCTGTTCAGCTCCTCGGAGTTCTGGGCCTCCGTCGGCCAGAAGGTCCGCCGCCCGATGGAGTACCTGGTCGCCACGTACCGGGCGCTGGGCGTGGGGCCCGAGGCGTCCGCCGGCTTCGAGGGCGACAAGCGGCGCACCCCGTTCGCCCAGGGGCTGCGGCAGATCCAGGACAAGCTCCGCGAGCTGGGCCAGTATCCGATGGGCAAGCCCACCCCGGACGGCTACGCCGACGTCTACGTGGCCTGGACCTCGGCGGGCACCATGGTCGACGGCTGGAACGAGGCCGGCGACCTGGTCGGCGGCTGGCGCAAGCAGTTCACCTACGTCAAGCCGGAGAAGCTGGTGGCCAGGCCGCCGGCGACCGCCGGGGCGTACGTGGACGCGCTGGCCCAGCGGCTGGTGCACCAGAAGCTGAGCGCCAGGGAGAAGGCCCTCGTGCTCGGCGTGGCCGGGGTGTCGGCCGGCACCAGGGTCGACGCCACCTTCAACGGGGCCATCGCCGCGGTCGCGCGGACGATCCTCGCGTCCCCCCAGCACCACCTCCGGTGAGGCATTCGATGGAGATGACCGTGAACCCGTACCCCCTGCACCCCGAATGCCCCGACCTGCGGCGGCTGGCCGACAACCCGGCCGAGGCGCTGCTGCGCGCGGAGGCGGAGATCGTCGCGGCGGAGAACGCCGCCGAGGCGGACCGGTACCGCCGGCTGGAGGAGCTGGAGGAGGCCCAGCAGGACGGCCGGGGCGTCACCCGGCGTACCTTCGTCGCCGGCGCCGCGGCCACCGCGACCGCCCTGGCCACCGCCCAGTTCGTCACCACCTCGGCGTCCTTCGCGGCGACGAAGACGGGCACCCTCATCCACGTCTTCCTCTACGGCGGGCTGGACGGGCTGAGCCTGGTCGCACCGGCCGACGACCCGGTGCTCGGCAAGAGCCGTCCCGACCTGCTGCTCGGCAACGACTCGCTGGCCCTCGGCCGTGGCTTCAAGCTGACCAGCGCGTTCGCCCCGCTGGACAAGTGGCTCAAGGCCGGCCAGCTCGGGTTCGTGCCGGCGGTGTCCGACCCGCGGCTGTCGCGCAGCCACTTCCAGGCCGCCGACGCCTGCAACCTGGGCGGCCTGCCCGGCGAGACCGGCGGCCGGGGCTGGCTGGACAGCCTGGTCGACACCCTCGGCAAGGGGACCGCGTTCCGCAGCGTCGGCATCGGCAGCACCCTGCCCCGCTCGCTGGTGGGCGTGAACGGCGCGATCTCCCTCAACAACGTCGGGGAGCTGCGGCTCAACGGCGACGACAAATACCGTGCCGCGACCGAGAGGGCGATCCGCGGCCTGTTCACCGGGATCAACCACCCGGTGGAGGAGGCGGTGATCGAGGGGATGGGCGCGCTGGCCACCGCGCAGAAGCTCGCCGCGAAGCCGTACGCGGCCGCCGCGGGGGTGAAGTACGAGGGCGTCGGCAACGCCTTCCAGCAGCTCGCCCAGCTCATCAAGGGCGGGGCCAACGTGCGGGTGGCGACGGTCGGCATGGGCGGCTACGACACCCACGAGAACCAGGGCACCCGCGAGGGCGGCCAGCTCTGGCGCCGGCTCAACGAGCTGGCGAAGGCCATGGCGGCGTTCTTCACCGACCTCGGCGACCGGGCCGCCGACGTGACGATCATGGTGTCCAGTGAGTTCGGCCGGCGCGTCGCCTCGAACCAGGGCGGCACCGACCACGGCCACGGCGGGGTCGTCACCATCCTGTCCGGGCGCAAGCTCGCCGGCTCGCTCCTCGGCACGTGGAACGGGTTGAACGATCTGGACAGCGGAGACGTACCCGAGTACAACAACATGTTCAACGTCTACGGGTCGGTCGCGCAGGGTCGGTTCGGACTGACGACCGCGCAGGTGGACAAGGTCTTCCCCAGGCAGAAGTACACCCCCATGAAGCTGTACGCGTGACATATCAGGACACCTACGCCGCCGGCGGCCGTACCCGGGCATCCGCCCCGTACGGCGGCCGTCCGGCTGCCCCCGCACCGCCGGGCCGGCCGCGCCGCGGCCCCGGCGGGCGGCGGGCGCTGGTCGCCGTGTTCTGGCTCGGCCTGGTCGCCGCCGTGCTGCCCTGGTGGCTCGCCACCCCGCCCGGGTCGCTGGCCGACACGACCACGGTGCTCACCGCGGCCGGCCGGATCACCGGCCTGGTCGCCGGCTACCTGCTGCTGGTCCAGGTGCTCATGATGAGCCGGCTCGGGGTGCTGGAGCGCTGGCTGGGCGGCGAGCGGCTCTCCCGGGCCCACCGGGATCTCGGCGCCACGCTGCTGGTGGCGGTCCTCGCCCACCTGGCGCTGCTGGTGGTGGGCTACGCCCGGCTGGAGCGGAACTCCGTCCTCGGCCAGGTCGGCGCCCTGCTGACCCACTACGAGGACATGGTTTCCGCCTTCGTGGCCGCGGGGATCATGGTGGCGGTCGGCTGCACCGCGGTCCGCGGCGTCCGCCGCCGGTTGCCCTACGAGCTCTGGTACCACCTGCACCTGACCAGCTACCTCGCCCTGCTGCTCGGCTACGCCCACCAGTTCAGCAACGGCGCCCAGCTCCACGAGCCCGGCCCGGTGCGCACCGGCTGGATCGCCGCGTACCTGCTGGTGGTGGCCGCGCTGGTGTGGGGCCGGCTGATCGCCCCGCTGCGCTTCAACCTGCGGCACCGGCTGCGCGTCGCCGACGTGGTGGCGGAGAGCCCGGACACCGTCTCGATCTACCTGACCGGGCACCGGCTCAACCAGATCGACCTGCTCGGCGGGCAGTACTTCCGGTGGCGCTTCCTCAACCCCGGCTGCTGGTGGCAGTCGCACCCGTTCTCGCTCTCTGCGGCGGGCAACGGCCGGTGGCTGCGGCTCACCGTGAAGGTCGTCGGCCGGCACACCGCCGACCTGCGGGATCTCACCCCGGGCACCCGGGCCTGGGCGGAGGGCCCGTCCGGCACCTTCACGGCCGCGCACCGGACCCGGGAGCGGGCCCTGCTGATCGCCGGGGGCAGTGGCATCGCCCCGCTGCGGGCCCTGCTGGAGGAGCTGCCGCCCGGTGCGGCCCTGATCTACCGCGCCCGCACCCCGGCCGACGTGCTGCTGCACAACGAGCTGGACTGGCTCGCCCAGGCCCGGCACACCTCGGTCTGGTACGTGATCGGCTCCCGTGACGACCCCGGCCCGCGCCAGGTGATGAGCCCGGAGGGGCTGCGCCGGCTGCTGCCCGACCTGACCCGACGTGACGTCTACCTGTGCGGCCCGGGCGGCCTGGTCGAGGAGTCGGTCCGGGTGCTGCGCCGGGCCGGGGTGCCCCGCCGGCAGATCCACCGCGCCACCTTCGAGCTGTAGAGAGGCCCCGCCCATGCGTCGCGCGTTCCTCGCGATCACCGGCCTGGCCGCCGGCACCACCGCGCTGGTGGTGCTCAAGGGCGCCCCGGGCACCGGCCAGGCCGCCCAGGACCGGCCGCTCGCCGAGGCCCCCGTCGCC
>NZ_JBSSLX010000082.1:0-22745 GCF_053890995.1 Micromonospora sp. I033
GGCCGACGCCCGGCAGCGGGCCGCGGAGCAGGCGGAGGCCGCGGAGCTGGTGGCGCGGTTCGCCGCCGAGGCGCTGCGACGCGGGCTGCGTACCGACCGGTTGACGGCGGCCGGCTACGACGGGCGCGGCCGTTACCGCACCCGGATCACCGGCTGGTACGTGGATCGGGCGCACAGCCGGGCGGTGGACACGGAGGGGCGCTTCTACCTGCTCACCGTGCCCCCGAGCCTGCGGTCGCGGCTGTTCGGGGCGGACCCGGAGCCCGCCCCGCCGCCGCTCGTGGTCGGGCGGGGCGGCCGGGACGGCGAGTCGGTGCCCCTGGCGACGCTGCTCAGCGTGCGTCTCGAGGCGGGCGACGACTGGCGCTGACCCGCGCCGGCCGCTCGGCCCGCTGCCGCGGGACGCCCCGCGTGGACCGCCGCTCCACCCGCCGCCACCAGCAGAGCTGCACGATGAGGGTGAGCAGGCCGGCCAGCACGATGGCGGCCAGGTTGATCACGAGCTGGAGGGCGGAGCCGGCCGCCTCGGGCCAGACGCCGTAGGCCGCCGCGACCGCCACGTTCGCCGCCGCCGGCACGGTGGTCACCGAGATGAGCACGCCGACCAGGGAGCCGGACTTCTTCGAGGTCAGCGAGAGCATGCCGGCGACGCCGGCGAGCAGTCCGACCACCCAGGAGAGCGCGTCCGGGCGCCAGATGAAGTCGGTGAGCGGCCGGTCGGCCAGCAGCATGTCCCGGCTGACCAGCCCGGCGGCGGTGAGCGCCCAGGTGCTCAGCACGGTGACCAGCATGGCGGCGAGGAAGCCGACCACGAGCGCCTGCACCGACCGGCCGATGACGCGCGGCTGCCGGCGCAGCAGCGCCACGCAGAGCGCGGCGAGCGGGCCGAACTCCGGGCCGACCACCATCGCGCCGACGATGAGGATGGGCTGGTCGAGCAGTACGCCGATGCCGGCGATCATCGTGGCCACGGTGATCAGCGCCAGGAAGGTGCCGGTGAGCACCGTCTGCTCGCCGGTCTTGGCGGCGATCTCGTCCCACACCACGGCGTCCTCGCCGTGCCCGGGGGCGTCCTCCGCGGCCTTGTCCGCCGCCGCGGACAGCGTCAGCTCGACGTCGTCCGCGGCGATCGCCCCGTGCGCCTCGACGCCCAGCTCCTGCAGGCCGCGCAGCACGCCGTCGGCGCTCTCCCGCACCACGTCGCAGGTGATGTAGTCACCGGCCGGCTGCCGGGCGGCCCCGGCCAGCACCACGAGGTGGGTGACCCCGGGGTCGGCCGCCAGCAGGTCGGCGACCGCCCGCGAACGGTCGGTGGGCGCGATCACCCGCAGATGCAGCACGGTCTCCCCCAACCTTCGCCGGTGCGGCCGCGAGCACTCTACTGCGCAGTGCATCCCGCGGACCGCGACGGCCCGCGGCAGGCGACGCCCGGCGGCCGGCCGTACGGGTCTGTCGGGATCCCGACGCACCGTCCGTCACCGAGAGTCGCCCTTCCTACGGTTCCTGTATGCGGGCCTTTGTGCGGAAGTTCGATCCGACGATTCGAGCACTGCTGGTCTTCGCGCTGGTCATCACGGCCGCCGAGGGCGTTACGGCGAAGCGGGCCGAGGCCGCCACGGCGACGGCGCGGGCCCTGGCAGACGTGACGGACTATGCGCGGGACGGTTTCCGACCACAGTCGATGCCGGCGGCGAACCTGGCGTACAACGACAGCCCGCTGGCACCGCGCGTCGACCCCAACCTTCATGACGAGCAGGGCGTCCGGCTGTTCCAGTACAACGGCCAGACCTACGACCACCCCGTCGCGCAGGCCCAGTGGGGGCTGAGCAACCTGCGCACCTACCTGGCCAACCGGGACCCGATGTTCCTCGAACGGGCGGTCGCCCAGGCGCAACGGAACCTCGACCGGAAGGTGGTGTCCCGGGGTGCCTGGTGGTACCCGTACGAGTTCGACTTCCCCCGCTGCGCGCAGATGCCCGTCGTTCACTCGCCCTGGTACAGCGCCATGTCGCAGGGGCAGCTACTGAGCCTGTTCGTGCGTCTCCACGAGGTCACCAGCGACCAGAAGTGGCGCGAGGCCGCGGACCGGACCTTCGCCAGCCTGCTCCTCCCGCCCGAGTCCGGGCTGCCCTGGGCCACCTGGGTGGACGACGCCGGCTACCTGTGGCTCGAGGAGTACCCGGTCACACCCGGGGTGACCGGTGAGCGCGTTCTCAACGGACACATCTTCAGCCTCTACGGCGTGTACGACTACTGGCGGTTGACCGCCGACGCGCGCGCCGCCGCGATCTTCGACGGGGCCGCCACGACCCTGCGCCACCACGTACCGGTGGACTTCCGCGCCCCGCAGTGGATCAGTCGGTACTCCATCGGGTGCCCCAACTCGTATGCCGGTTACCACCCGGTGCACATCGGGCAGCTGCTGAAGACGTACGAGATGACCCGGGCGCCGGTCTTCGCGGGCCTGGCCGATCTGTTCCGTGAGGACTACCCGACGCCAGCGGTCTCCGGCACCGTGGTCTTCTCCGGCGGTACGCACGTCGGCTACCGGTTCAACTCGGCGGGCACGATCCTCGAGCAGAAGTCGCTGACCCTGTCCCGGCAGTCCAATGCCAACGCCGACCAGCGCATCCGCATCCCGGGCCGGGGCATCCACTACCGCATCTACAACGGGGCCCTGGCCGGCTTCCTCGTGCCCGAGGCGCCCGGTGATCGGGTACTGCTGGGAGCGGTGGTCCGGCACACGTACACGCCGCAGCGGACGTTGCTCTTCGGCACCGGGACCTACACCGGATACCAGTACGGACCGGGCTGGGCCGTGACCGCGAGCAGGACGTTCACGTTCTCCCAAGCCTCCGCGGCCCCCTTCGGCGCGAGCGCCTGGGTCAACGGGAAGCTCAGCTACCAGATCACTGCGGGCGTGTACGCGGGGTTCTGGCTGCCGGCGGCCGCCGGCCTGCGACCGGCCCCGTAGCCGGCGGACCGAACCGACGTGCCACCCGTGTCCTCCCACCGACCTCAGCGGTTGATCTGACGGGATCAGCGCTGACTGTTCCCGTCTGAGCCATTTGCGAAGTATGTGGCTGTTATAACCAGTCTGACGCTTATGGCCGATCGAGCGGGAGGTGGGACCGTGCCGGTTCCTGGTGTGCTGACACTCGAGAGCCCGCTTCGGCCACCCGACCGACCGGAGCGGTCGGACCGGCCGAAGCGGGCCCTCGACGTCGTCGTTGCCGCCGTCCTGCTCGTGTTGCTCGCGCCGGTGCTGGCGACGGTCGCGCTGGTGGTCGCTGCGGGACTCGGTCGCCCGGTCCTGTTCCGCCAGTGCCGCACCGGCCGCCACGGCGAGCCGTTCGAGCTGGTCAAGTTCCGGACGATGCGCTCACCGGACCCGCGCCGCGGTCTGATCTCCGACGCCGACCGGCTCACGCCGTTGGGCAGGTGGCTGCGCGCCACGAGCCTCGACGAACTGCCGACGTTGTGGAACGTGCTGCGGGGTGACATGAGCCTCGTCGGCCCGCGTCCTCTGCTGCCGGTGTACCTGGCCCGCTACTCGCCCGTCCAGGCCCGTCGACACGAGGTCCGGCCCGGCGTCACCGGCCTCGCCCAGGTACGCGGGCGCAACAGCCTGGGCTGGGAGGAGAAGTTCGACCTCGACGTGGAGTATGTCGACAGCCGCTGCCTCCGGCTTGACCTCGCCATCCTCGCCGCGACGGTCCGTACCGTGCTGCGCCGCGAGGGCATCTCAGCGGCCGGGACGGCCACCGCACCGGAGTTCCTCGGTTCACCGGCCGCGGCCCCGGACGGTTCGGCGACGGTGCGCACCCCGGTCCTGACGGTACGGCCGGGCGACCGGCGATGACGCGTACCGTTCACCTCTCGGCGCCCGACGTCGGGCCGCTCGAGGAGTCGTACCTGATCGCGGCCCTGCGCTCCGGCTGGGTCGCGCCCACCGGTCCGGATCTGGAGGCGTTCGAGCGCGAGGTCGCGAGCCGGCTCGGCACCCGGGGTGCGGTGGCGGTCAGCTCGGGCACCGCGGCACTGCACCTGGCTCTGCTCGGGGTCGGCGTCGGGCCCGGGGACGTGGTGGTGGTCCCCACGCTGACGTTCGTCGCGACCGCGAACGCGGTCCGGTACACCGGCGCCCGGCCGGTCTTCGTCGATTGCGACGCGCGCACCGGCAACATCGACGTCCCGCTGCTCGCCGAGCTGCTGCGCCAGCTGCGCGTACGCGGCGAACGGGTCGGGGCGGTGGTCCCCGTCGACATGTTCGGCAGCTGCGCGGACTACACGGCGCTGCTTCCGCTGTGCGCGGAGGCGGACGTGCCGGTGGTGGAGGACGCCGCGGAGGCACTCGGCGCCACGCACCACGGCCGCGCGGCGGGATCGTTCGGCCGGGCCGGTGTGCTCTCCTTCAACGGCAACAAGATCATGACCACGTCCGGGGGCGGCATGCTCGTCTCCGACGACCTGCCGCTGCTGGCGCGGGCCCGGCACCTGGCCACCCAGGCGCGGGAGCCCACGCTGCACTACGAGCACCGGGAAACCGGCTACAACTACCGGCTCAGCAACCTGCTGGCCGCGCTCGGCCGGGCGCAGCTGGTGCGGTTGGACGGGATGATCGGCCGGCGCCGGCAGTTGCGCGACCGGTACGCGAAGCTCTTCGCTCCGGTGCCCGGCGTCGAACTGGTCGGCGCGGAGGACGGGACCTCGAACTGCTGGCTGACCGTCATCCGGGTGCGCCCGGACCGCGCCGGCTGGCGGGCCGCCGATCTGGCCGCGCACCTTCGTGGGCAGGACATCGAGACGCGGCCGGTGTGGAATCCGATGCACCGGCAGCCCGCGTACGCCGACGCGGAGAGCCTGCTCACCGGAGCCGCCGACGATCTCTTCGCCGAAGGGCTGACGCTGCCCAGCGGCAGCGCGCTCACCGAGCGGCAGATCGCCGCGGTGCTGGGTGCGATCGACGACTTCCTGACCGTCCGGGCCGGAGGGTCCTCCGCGTGACGCCACTGGTGATCGTGGGTTGCGGCGGTCACGGTCGCGAGATCTTGACCATCGCCCGGGCGGTGGTCGCCGCCGGCGGGCCACGCTGGCAGCTGGCCGGGTTCGTCGACGACCGACCGTCGGAGGAGAACCTGAAGCGGGTCCAGCGCCTCGACGTGCCGTATCTCGGTGGCGTCGACTGGCTGCGCGACGCCCCGCCGGAGACCCACCACGTCATCGGGATCGGCGACCCGCGGGTCCGGCGGTCCGTCGCCGCGCGGGTCGACGCGTACGGCGTGCCGGCCGCGAGCCTCGTCCACCCGGACGCCACGATCGGCCCGGACAACCGGTACGGGCCCGGGTTCGTAGCCTTCGCCGGAGCACGGGTCACCACGAACGTCGCCATCGGTCGTCACGTGCACCTGAACCAGAACGCCACCGTCGGTCACGACAGCTCACTCGCCGATTTCGTGTCGGTCAACCCGCTCGCCGCCGTGTCCGGTGACTGCCACTGCGCGGAGGGCGTACTGATCGGCACCACCGCCGCGGTGCTGCAGGGCCTGCGGATCGGCCGGGACAGCACCGTAGGGGCCGGTGCGTGCGTCGTACGCGACGTGCCTGATCAGGTCGTGGTGAAGGGCGTGCCGGCGCGCTGACGCCGATCGGACTGACGAAACGCCGCCGCCGCCTTCGCAAAACCCGGCAAACGGGACGAAAAGGCTGTAACAAGGACATGGGCGCAAAGCTCCTTCTGCCATGCGGCGGAAGCGGTCAGAACGCGACAGGGGAGCCACCACATGCCGCAGGACACAGCGAGCACTGCACGCACGCCGCAGCGGGCGCGCCGGACGAGAGCCCGCCTCCGCACCGCGGGTTTCCTCGCCACCGACACGATCGCCTGGGTCGGGGGCTTCATCGCGGCCGTCTGGAGCAGGTACGAGTTCCACCTTCCCCCGGGCCAGCTCAGCCGGGGGGCGATCATCGGGGGCGGAGCCGCCGTCATGTACGTGGCGGTGGCATCGCTGCGCCGCCTCTACTCCGGCCGTCACCCCTTGGGCAGCCTCCAGGAGGTGCAGGGGGTGGCCGGGACCACCGTCACGACCGCCGCGATCGTGCTGCTGGGCCTGCTTCCCTCGGCCGAACGCCCCGTGCCCGCGAGCACCCCGCTGGTGGGCGGCGCCCTGGCCCTGCTGTTCATGCTCGGCGCACGGGTCACCTACCGGCACCGGCGCGACCTCGCCATGCGTCCGGACGTCCGGTCCTCGACACCCGTGCTGCTCTTCGGCATGGGCGACGCCGGCCAGGGACTGCTGCGGGCCATGCTGAGCGATCCGCGAGGCCGGTACCTGCCGGTCGGCGCGCTCGACGACGATCCGCACAAGCGTGACCTGCGGGTCGGCGGCGTACGGGTGCTCGGGGGCCGCCGCGACATCGCCGCGGCCGTCGAACGCACCGGCGCCAGCACCGTCATCTTCTCGGTGGCGAACGCCGACGCCATGCTGATCCGCGAGATCCGCGAGGCGACCCTTCAGACCGGCGCGGCGTTCAAGGTACTGCCGCCGGTGCGGGATCTGGTCGACCACCGGATCACCGTCACCGCGGTTCGGGACGTGCAGATCAGCGACCTGCTCGGCCGCCGCCAGGTTGTCGGCGACCTGCCGATGAGTGCGACCAGCCTGACCGGCCGGCGCATCCTGGTCACCGGCGCCGGCGGATCGATCGGCTCCGAGCTGTGCCGCCAGGTGATGAAGGCCGACCCGGGCGAGCTGATGATGCTGGATCGGGACGAGTCCGCCCTGCACAGCCTTCAGATGTCGCTCTCCGGACGCGCCATGCTGGACGGGCCGGAGCTGATCCTCGCCGACCTGCGCGACGACGAGGGCATCCGGCGGATCATCCGGGAACGGCGACCGGAGATCATCTTCCACGCCGCCGCGCTCAAGCATCTGACGCTGCTCGAGCGGCACCCCGGCGAGGCGGTCAAGACCAACGTCTGGGGCACGCTGTCCGTGCTGGACGCCTGCCAGGACGTCGCGAAGTTCGTGAACATCTCCACGGACAAGGCGGCCGACCCGATCAGCGTGCTGGGCTACTCGAAGCGGATCACCGAGCGGCTGACCGCGCACGCCGCCTCCCGGTTTCCCGGGACCTTCCTCAGCGTCCGGTTCGGCAACGTGCTGAGCAGCCGCGGGTCGGTGGTGACGGCGTTCCAGCGGCAGATCGAGGCCGGGAAGCCCCTGACCGTCACCCACCCGGAGGTGACCCGCTATCTCATGACCGTCCAGGAGGCTGTCCACCTGGTGCTCCAGGCGGCCGGTATCGGGCGCGACGGGGAGGCACTCGTACTCGACATGGGCGAGCCGGTCCGGATCCTCGACCTGGCCCGCCAGATGGCCGAACAGGCGTCCAGTCCGGTGCCGATCGTCTACACCGGCCTGCGGCCCGGTGAGAAGCTGCACGAGGACCTGCTCGGCACGGGCGAGGTCGACACCCGCCCGTTCCACCCCCTGGTGTCGCACGTTTCCGTGCCCCCGCTGGATCCGATGGAGGTGAGCGGGCTCGACCCGTACGCCGACCCGGCGGAGGTGGTCGAGCAGCTCGCGCTGCTGGCCGCCCAACCGTTCGCGCCCGTGGCGGACGAGCCGCTCGACGTCCGGCTGTCGTCGCTGAGCACCGAGCGCTGACCGGGGCGGAGCCGGACGCGCGACAGACGCAGCGGGGCGGCACCGACCAGGTGCCGCCCCGCTGCGCGCCGCGGTCAGCGGCGGATGCCCGCCCAGTCGTGGTGCCGCCGGACGGTGGAAAGGATGAAGTCGACCACCCGACGGGAGGTGTCCGGGACCTGGTAGTCGGACGGACAGGGCACGCCCTGCGCGACAACCTGGTCCACGGTGACCCGCACCGCCTCGACCACGCCCTCCGGGTCCAGGCCGGTCATGATGATGCCGCCGGCGTCCAGCGCCTCCGGTCGCTCGATCGACTCGCGTAGCGTGACCGCGGGGAAGCCGAGGATGGCGGCCTCCTCGCTGATCGTCCCGCTGTCGGACAGCGTGCAGTACGCCTTCGTCTGCAGGTGCACGTAGTCGAGCAGGCCGAACGGTTCGTGGAAGGCGATCCCGTCCAGCGCGCTCGCGTCCGGCGCCAGCGCCTCGAGCCGCTTGCGGGTCCGGGGGTGCGTCGAGACGAGCACCGGGTATCCCCAGTGGTCACGTACCGCGCGCAGGCAGTCCAGCAGCCGGGCGAGCCGGTCCGGACGGTCGACGTTCTCCTCGCGGTGGGCGCTGACCAGGAAGTACCGGTCCGCCGTGAGCTCCAACTGGCGCAGGATCGTCGACGCGGCGATGCCCGTCCGATAGTGCTCCAGCACCTCGCGCATGGGCGAGCCGGTGTGCAGGATCCGGCGCGGGTGCAGTCCCTCGGCCAGCAGGTTGCGCCGGGCGTGCTCGGTGTAGACCAGGTTGAAGTCCGAGACGTGATCGACCAGCAGGCGGTTCGTCTCCTCCGGCACGTTGAGGTCGAAGCACCGGTTGCCCGCCTCCATGTGGTACACGGGCACCTTCATCCGCCGGGCCATCAGCGCCCCGATGCAGCTGTTGGTGTCGCCGAGCACGAGCAGGGCGTCCGGTCGCAGCTCGGCGATCGCCGCCTCCAAGCCGACGAGCACGCCGGCCAGTACGCGTCCCAGCGACGACGTGTCGACCCGGAGGAACCGATCGGGCTCGCGGATCCGCAGCTCCTTGAAGAAGACGTCGGACAGCGAGCTGTCCCAGTTCTGCCCGGTGTGCACCAGCGTGTGGTCCACCGCGTCGTCGAGCCTGGCGATCACCCGGGAGAGCCGGATTATCTCCGGCCGGGTTCCCACCACCGTCATCACCCGCGTCATGTCGTGCCCTTCGCCGAGCCGGCCCAGCGTCCGCCGGCAGATGTCAATCGTTGGACCAACGAACTCGGACGGGCGACGGTCGCGGCCGGCTCAGGGCCGCAGCACCGGCTCACATCACCTTCGTCCTGTATGTGCCCTTCTGGGGGTTCTAATCGTTATTGGGCGGTAGTGTCTTATTCAATCGCGATGTGAACTCCCGTCACCGGTACGGGGGAGAACTGGAGGAGATGTGGCTTCCTCGCTCTCGGGTCGACGCTTCCTGATCACCGGCGGGACCGGCTCGTTCGGCCAGACGATGGTCACCCGCCTGTTGGCCGCCGGGGCCGAGGAGGTGCGTGTCCTCAGCCGCGACGAGTCCAAGCAGGACGCCATGCGGCACCGGCTCCGCGACGACCGGGTCCGCTACTACGTCGGAGACGTCCGGGACCAGGACAGCACCGTCAAGGCGACGCGCGGCGTCGAATACGTGTTCCACGCCGCCGCGCTCAAGCAGGTGCCGTCCTGTGAGTTCTTCCCGCTCGAGGCGCTCCGCACCAACGTCCTGGGCAGCGCCAACGTGGTGGACGCCTGCGAGCGCAACGGGGTGGCGGCTCTGGTGCTGCTGAGCACCGACAAGGCGGTCTACCCGGTCAACGCGATGGGGATGACCAAGGCACTCATGGAGAAGGTCGCCCAGGCGCACGCCCGCAACAACCCCGGCGCCCGTACGCGGGTCTGCTGCGTCCGCTACGGCAACGTCATGTACTCCCGGGGCTCCGTCATCCCGCTGTTCGTCGAGCAGATCCGCAACGGAGTCCCGCTCACCGTGACCGAGCCGACCATGACCCGGTTCCTCATGTCATTGGACCAGTCGGTCGAGCTGGTCGAGCACGCCTTCCACCACGGCCAGCCGGGTGACGTGTTCATCCGCAAGGCGGACGCCTGCACGATCGGAGACCTCGCGACGGCGCTGTGCAACCTGTTCGGGGTGCCGGCGAAGTTCGACGTGCTGGGGATCCGGCACGGCGAGAAGCTCTATGAGACGCTGGCCAGCCGCGAGGACCTGGCTCGGGCCGAGGACTTCGCCGACTTCCTGCGCGTGCCGGTGGACAGCCGCGACCTCAACTACGGCCTCTACTTCGACGAGGGCGACACCGACCGCGACCACCGGGTGGACTACCACTCGCACAACGCGCGCCGGTTGGACGTCGCCGAGGTCATGGCGTTGTTGTCGACCCTGCCGGAGATCCGCGCACAGCTCGACGCGCTCGCCGTGCCGACCCTCGCCACCTCCGCGTGACCGGCGTGACCGGGCCGGCCCGCACCGTCATCGAGCGTGCCGACCGGGTGGCCCTGGTCAGTCAGTGGTTCCCCCCGGAGCCGACCGGGATCCCGCTGGGCATCGCCCGGGCGCTGCGGGGGTACGGCTTCGCCGTGGACGTGCTGACCGGGGTGCCCAACTACCCGACCGGCACCGTACATCCCGGCTACCGCGCCCATCGCCGAACTGTCGAGGACCAGGACGGCCTGCACGTGCTGCGGTCCCCGCTGTACCCCAGCCACGACCGCTCGGCGGTCCGCCGCACCGTCAACTATCTGAGCTGGGCCGCCTCGTCCACCCTCTTCGGTCGACGCCTCCTGCGGCGCGCCGACGTGTCGCTGGTCTACGGATCGCCCATCACGGCGGCCAGCGCGGCGATGGCCGCCCGGCTGCGGTGGGGCATCCCGTACGTGCTCATGGTGATGGACCTGTGGCCCGACTCGGTCTTCGCCACCGGGTTCCTGGCCGGCGGCCCGAGTCGCCGTCTCGCCCAGAACGCCCTCGGCCGGTTCACCGACCGCGTCTATCGCTGGGCCGACCACGTCACGGTCCCCTCCCCCGGCCTGCGCGAGACGGTGCTGGCGCGCGGCGTACCGGCGGAAAAGGTGTCGGTGGTCTACAACTGGGCCGATGAGAAGGTGATGCAACCGACCGAGCCGGATCGGGAGTTCCGGGCGCGTCTCGGCCTCGGCCCGCGCGACTTCGTCGTCATGTACGCCGGCAACGTCGGCGCCGCCCAGCAGCTCGACGTGGCCGTCGAGGCGATGGAGCACCTGCGGGACCTGCCGGACGTGCACCTGGTGCTCGTCGGCGACGGTGTGGAACGCGAGGCCCTGCGCCACCGGGCGACGGCGCGACGGTTGACGACGGTGCACTCCGTCGATCCGATCGAACCGCACCGGATCGCGGCGACCATGGCGGCGGCCGACCTCCAACTGGTGTCGCTGGCCGACGAGCCGCTGTTCCGCATCACCCTCCCGGGCAAGGTCCAGGCGATCCTCGCCAGCGGCCAGCCCGCCCTCGTCTGCGCACCAGGCGACGCCGCCCGCATCGTGACCGGGGCCGGGGCGGGATTCGCGGCACCGCCGGGCGACCCAGTCGGTCTGGCGAGGGTCATCCGGCAGGCGCGGGCGACGCCGGCGCACCTGCTGCGCGCCATGGGCGAAGCCGGCCGGCGCCACTACCTCGGGCACATGAGCGAAGCGATCAACGCGCAGGTGCTCGCCGACCTGCTGACAGATGCCGCACGGCGACGTGGTGCCGCCACTCGCCGGGAGAGGAAGACGGGATGACGCGGGTTCTCGTCCTCGGCGTTACCGGAATGTTGGGCCACACGCTGCTGCGGGAACTCGACCGGGATCCGGATGTCGAGGTGCAGGGCACCGCCCGGGCGCGGGAGGTGACGGGCCAACTGCCGGTCGACCTCGCCGTCCGGGTCAGGACCGGTGTGGACGCGCGCGACATCGCCGGGATCCGGCGGTTGCTGGACGACGTCCGGCCGGACGCGGTGATCAACTGCGTGGGAGTGGTCAAGCAGCGACCAGAGGTGCAGGACGCGGTCGGGACGGTGTCGCTGAACGCGCTCTTTCCCCATCTGCTCTCCCGCGAGTGCACCGCCGTGGGCGCCCGCCTGATCCACGTCAGCACCGACTGCGTCTTCTCGGGCGACCGCGGTGCCTACGTGGAGACCGACCTGCCCGACCCACCCGACCTGTACGGGCGCTCGAAGCTGCTGGGCGAGGTGACGGAGGGCAGCGCGCTGACGCTGCGGACGTCGATCATCGGTCACGAGTTGACCTCGAACCGGTCCCTCGTCGACTGGTTCCTCACCCGGTCCGGCGTGGTGAGCGGCTACACCAAGGCCATCTACAGCGGGGTGACCACCCTCGAGTTCGCCCGGCTGCTGCGCACCACGATCCTGCCGCGAACCGACGTCGCCGGGCTGTACCACGTCGCGGCGGCGCCGATCCCGAAGTACGAACTGCTCCGTCTCGTCGCCGCCGAGTACGGCTGGACCGGGGAGATCGTGCCCTACGACGGATTCGTCTGCGATCGGTCCCTGTCGGCCGAGGCGCTCGCCGCGGTCACCGGATACCGGCCGCCCTCCTGGCCGGAGATGATCGCCCAGTTGCACGCGGCGCGGACACGCTGGGGCCTGGCGTCCCCCATCGCGCCGGACGGTGATCCGTCGTCGTCCTGAGCGTCGGCGGGCCGCGCACGTCCACCCGGGCGCCGCGGCCCGCCGATCTCTCCGAGACCGGGCGACGCCGCCGGGCCGGCCAGGAAGAGCGGCGGGGTCAGCGCCGCGGCCGGTGTGACGCGGCCGCGGCGGAGAGGATCTCGAGGTACCGCGCCAACTGATCCTCCCGGTAGAGGCCGTCCAGCGTGGACGGGGACAGTTCCGGGACGCGACCGGTCCGGTCCTTCTCGGCCAGCCACCGGCGCAACTGGTCGGCGATCTGCCGCGGATCGCTGAGGACGACGCCGGCGTGCCGGGACCGCAGGATGTCCGCGACGATCCCGTCCGGGTGCCCGATCATGAGGATCGGGCGTCGGGCCCGCAGGTAGTCGAAGAACTTCCCGGGCACCGTCCCGGCATCGCGCGGGTCGTTCCACATGACCAGCACCAGGACGTCGGCCTCCGCCTGGACGCGCCACGACTTCTCGGCCGACACCTCACCCAGGTTGGTCACCGAGTCGACGACTCCGGCGCGTTCGGTCGCCGCCTGGGCCACTCCGTTGTCCTCGCCCGCGAAGATCACGTTGACGCGCCGGGCCTCGGGCCCGAGCAGCGCGACCGCGTCCAGCAACGGCGAGGGATCCCGCTTGCCAGGGTTGAGCCGACCGGTGTGCGCCACGGTCAACGTCGCGGGTCCGGGCGCGGCCGGCTGCCAGGCGGGGCGCTCGGCCGACGTCTCGTCGGATGCCGGCGGTTGCCGGTCGATGCCGTTCATGACGACCTCGGTGTCGATCCCGAACGTGGTTCGCATGATCTCGGCCAGCGGCTCGGAGATCGTGACGCAGTTCGCGGCCGAGCGGAGCAGCCGGTGCTCCATCCGGCGGTCGATGACCCGGCGGATCCGGGTGCGGCCGTACGGCCAGTAGTCGTTGCCGACCGTCCAGAGGTCCCGGTAGTCCGCCACCCAGGGCACGTTCAACCGGCGCGCGATCCTCGCGGCGACCAGGTAAGCCGACGCGGGCGGACCGGTCACCATGATGACGTCCGGGCGCCAACCGTCCCGGTTGCGCAGGAACTGTCGAACGGCCGGCACGACCCAATTGACGCAGGCGTCCGGAATCAGAACCTCCCGCCCGATCGTGCCGAGCGCTGTCAGCAGCTGGCGCCGGCCCACCCGGGACCGGGCCTCGGCGCGGCGTACGGACGAGACGATCTGGGCCGACCGGGGCACCGGGGCGGCCCGTAGGATCTGGCTCTCCGGGATGCCGGGATCCGGTGCGCCCGGGTCCGCCGGTGTCGCGGTGAGCACCCGCACGTCCCACTTCCGGCCGGCGGCGAATCGGGCGAGTTCGCCGGGCCGTCGGGCTCCCACCGATTCCGAGGGCGGGAAGACGTAGGCGATGATCAGCAGTCGGGGTCGCATGTCGGTTGACTCGTTCCTCGTGGAGACGGGGCCCCAGCGCGAGCGGCGGCCGTCGCAGCGTCGGCCACCCCGGCAGGTGTCCGTTCTGTAACGTTCGGATCAACGACCCGCTATGCCCCGGGTTATGCCGAACCCCGTGGTGGCCGGACCGGTCACACCGGCTCCGCCTGCCGTGCCGGCACGGACGGATCGTCGTCGCGAACCCGCCGCGCCGCGTCGCTGCCGGCGGTGACGGTCCGCAGCGACAGCAGCCAGCAGGCCGCGTAGGCGACGGCGGTCGCGATCCCGAACGCCCACACGGCGGTCAGCGCCGGCCCACCGGCCAGCCACGTGAGCCCGACCGTGCCGGAGACGACGACGACCCGCGCCACGTCCCAGATGAGCTGGAGATCCTGGCGACCGAAGACGACAAGCGTCTGCGACAACGGGGAGGCGACGAGGTGCGCGGCCGTACCGATGGCCAGGGCCTGGGCGAACGCCCCGCTGCCCGCCCACTCGTCGCTGAACACGAGGCGGAAGAGCATCGGGGCCGCCAGCACGACGAGGATCGCGGCCGGGAGCGCGATCAGGACGAGCTGACGACTCGCGTTGAGGAAGATGCGCCGCGTCCGCTCGGGCATCTCGCGGGCCGCCCGGGCGAGTTCGCCGAGGTAGACCTGGGCGACGGCGGTACCGAGCAGGGCCGCCGGTGCCGCGAGGACCCGCTGGGTGAGGCCGAGCAGTCCCGCGGCGGTGCTGCCGTACCAGTAGGCGATCAGGAGGACCGGTAGCTGGAGGCCCAGCACGTTGAGCAGCCCCGACGGAGCCAGCACGAGAGGAAATCGGCGGTAACGCCGAGCGGTCCGCCACAGCTCGCGAGGACTGCGGGCGGCTCTGGCCTCCGCGCCGCCCAGGCGGGCGCCGGGGGCCAGCATGAGCGCGCCGGTCGCCTGGCCGAGAGCCAGGCCCAGGGCAAGGCCACCGGCCCGTACGCCGGCCGCTCCCGCGAACAGTTGGGTGAGCAGCATCGACACGGACTGCAGGAAGTTCCGGCGGCCGATGGAGGCGTACCGGCGGTGGCGGATCGCGAGCTGGTTGAGCACCAGGAGACACCCCATCGCCGCGGAGGCCCATGGGACCAGCCACAGCCAGGTCCGCAGCGCGGGCTGGCCGAACGCGTCGGCGACCGGGTCGCCGGCCACCGCCACCACGGCGGTGCCCAGCATCGCCGTCAGCAGGGCGCAGGTGAGCCCCAGGGCCACCAGTGCGTGCGCCCCGCGTTCCTGCTCCGGAAGTGGTACGGCCAGGTCGAAGCGGAAGGCCGCGACCGTTCCCAGCGTCGCCACCAGGGTCGCGATCACGGTGAATACGCCGAAGTCCGCCGGTGAGTAGAGGCGCGCCAGTGCGGGTGCCGCGGCGAGCAGGAGCAGTTGACCGCCGACGGTTCCCGAGGCGATGCTCAGCACCCCTCGACGGCCTACGCTCAGCCGGGACCGCACCGCCGCGCGCAGGCCCGTCCACCGCATCGCGTCGCCGCGCACGCCCTATCGACCCGCCGCCACCGGCTCGCGCCCTTCCCGCGCGGGGACGGCCGGCCCCGGTTGCCAGCCGGCCGATCCATACCTCTGCGGCACGGGGCTCGTCGGGGACGACGACGCGGCGCGGGCGCGGGCCGGGAGGGCGGTGTCCTCCCGTTTGATCCGGCCGCCCCAGTACCAGAGCGCGAGGTAGGCCACGAGGCCGGTGTTCAGCAGGGTCTCCGGGCCGCCCACCGCCCAGGTTCCGAGCACGACCGTCATGCCGGCGTACCCCATCAGCTCAAGGGAGTTGTAGCTGCGCCGGCGCAGCCCGTTGAAGGTGATGGTCTGCAGGACGATGGCGAGACCGGCGGCTCCGGCCAGGACACCGAGGGTTCCGAAGTTGTAGTGGATCGAGCCCCACAGCGACGGCGGGGAGGTGCCGACGGGTGAGCCGTAGAGCGTGGCGAACACCTCGTTGGCCAGGGTGCTTCCCCGGTCGCCCGGAAGGACGCCCAACAGTGAGCGCAGCCATTCGCCGCCGTAGCGCACGGGCAGCTGGGACGTGTAGTTGAAGGCGGCGAGCCCGGAGAGCTGGTTGTCCTCCAGGAAACGCCGGTAGAGCTCCGACGCCGATGCCCTGAGCGGATGACCACCGTCCTCGCTGCGTCCCAGCACCTGCGTCGCGAGGAGCACCACCGGGGCGCCGATCAGCGGCACCAGCAGGACCCACCGGGACATCGCACGGCCGACGGCGAGGAACGAGTAGACGACCAGGGTCAGCAGGAAGAGGAAGAACGCGCCGCGCTGGCCGGTGCCGATGAGCGCCAGCACCGCAAGACCCAGTGGAAACAGAGCCCAGACCCGCCCCAGCAGACCGGGTCGGTTGAAGTACCAGACGGCGAGGAGCACGGCGAGCGACGGAAGGAGGACGTTGCGGAACTGGTTGGCATAGCCCGGGAAGAAGTAGCTCTCTCCCGCGTACGACTGCAGCCGCAGCGTGGTCACGTCCTCCGCCTGGCCGGTGAGCAGGCCGCGCAGGCCCACGACGAAGGCGCTGTAGCCGACGGCGGCGAAGTACACGCCGGTGGCGACCATCGACACCATGGTCACCAGGACGACGGTCGGCGTCGGCCGCACCAGCCGGAAGGTGTACGGCGCGTGGTCACCCACCCGTCGGGGCACGGTTCGCCGGCTGGTGCGCAGGCACATGAACGTCACCATGCTCACCAGCAGGTACGTCGCCACCGCCCCGAGCACGAGCTGGCCGTAGAACGTCTCGGTTTCCGAGTCCGGGTCGACGAGCTGGACTGTCCCGAAGGCCATCAGCAACTGCGACACGACGAAGAGCCCGTCCGGGGTGAGCAGCCCGTAGGTGCGGACGGCGACGACGTAATGCAGGACGGCGAGTAGGAGCACTGGAACGAGAAGCAACATCATCGCTTGCTGAATCCGATCATCGTTTGGACCCGTCCGCCGAAACTCGCGCAGGGTGCGGCCCGGCCCCTCGGCACAACACGGTCAACGACACGCCACTCGGCAGGTCACGCGCCGCCACCCGGACGATCGCCAGAATGCGGTGCGGGCGCGAGTCAGCTCCCCGCGCCGGCGCGAACGAATCATCGAAGCATTGACATACGTATCGCGCAGCGGCCAGGCTCGCGCCTGATGTCCTTCCACCGAAGGGGGCGCGATGAGACCGACACGGCTGGCGATCGCCGGCGTGTTCACCCTGGTCGGCGCGATGGCGCTGACCGCTCCGGCCAGTGCGCGGCCACCGTCCGACCCGGGCGGCCGCGACGGGCTGGAGGTCTACGTCGGCACGGTCGACGCCGGGCAGCTGGAGAAGCTGCGGGCGGCCGGGGTCGACCTGGACGAGGACCACCGGTCCGCCGATCCGGCGGGTGCCACCACGATCGAGACCGTGCTCACCCGACGGACGGCGGCCCGGCTCACCAGCCAGGGCGTGCCGCTCACCGTCAAGAAGGTCCGTGGCAAGCCGGCCTCCCAGGCGCTGCGCGAGCAGGCCGCGGCCGGCTGGACGGCGTTCCGGTCGTACAGCGAGCCGGGCGGCATCCGGGACGAGCTGACCGCCACCGCGGCCCGCTACCCCGGGCTGGCGAAGGTGGAGACCATCGGGCGTACGGTGCAGGGCCAGCCGATCCTGGCGGTGAAGGTCACGCGCGGCGCGCGCACGCTGCCGGACGGGAAGCGGCCGGCGGTGCTCTACGGGAGCGCCCAGCACGCCCGTGAGTGGATCACTCCCGAGATGACCCGCCGGCTGCTGCACCACGTGCTGGACAACTACGGCGCCGACCCGGCGATCACCCGGCTGGTGAACACCACCGAGCTGTGGTTCCTGCCGGTGGCCAACCCGGACGGCTACGACCACACGTTCACCCCGGGCAACCGGCTGTGGCGCAAGAACCTGCGGGACAACGACGGTGACGGCCGGATCACCAGCGCGGACGGCGTCGACCTCAACCGCAACTTCAGCTACAAGTGGGGGTACGACGACGAGGGCTCCTCGCCGGAGCCGGCCAGCGACACCTACCGGGGCGCCAGGCCCAACTCGGAGCCGGAGACGAGGGCGCTGGACGGGCTGTTCCGCCGGATCGGCTTCGAGTTCTTCGTCAACTACCACTCGGCCGCCCAGCTGCTGCTCTACGGCGTCGGCTGGCAGGTGAGCACTCCCACGCCGGACGACGTGATCTACGAGGCGATGGCCGGCGACGACGCCCACCCGGCGGTGCCCGGCTACGACCCGGACATCTCCGCCGAGCTGTACACCACCAACGGCGACACCGACTCGCACGCGCAGGTCCGCTACGGCACGCTCGGCTTCACCCCGGAGATGTCGACCTGCCAGACGGCCGCCGCGTCCGACCCGGACGACCAGTGGCGTCCGGAGGACTGCGTCAGCGGCTTCGTCTTCCCCGACGACGAGAAGCTGATCTCGGCGGAGGTGACGAAGAACCTGCCGTTCGCCCTGGCCGTGGCGAGGTCCGCGGCCGACCCGGACGAGCCCGCCTCGGTGGTCGGCCGGAGCACCCCCGACTTCGTGGTGGACGCCTTCGACACCTCGTACGGGCGGACCCAGCAGGTCGCCTCGATCACCCGGCGCGCCCTGAAGGACGTGCGGATGCACTGGACCGTCAACGGTGGCCGGCCGAAAACCACGAAGGTCCGCGAGTGGCGCGGCGGCGAACGGTACGGCGACACGAACGACCGCTACTACGCCGAGCTGCGGGGCACGGTCACCGGCACGAAGCCCGGCGACCGGGTGGAGGTCTGGTTCACCGGGGTGAAGCCGCGCCAGGGCCCGGTGGCCAGCGCCCACTTCACCTACCGGGTGCACCCGGACATCGGCGGTGACGTGCTGGTCCTCGCCGTGGAGGACGTGACCGGTCTCAGCCCGGCGCAGGACGCCACCACCGCGAGGTACGCGGCCGGCATCGCCGCCTCGATCGAGAAGGCCGGACACCGCGCCGACGTCTACGACTTCGACGCCATGGGCCGGAAGGCGCCGCACCCGCTCGGCGTGCTCTCGCACTACCGGGCGGTGGTCTGGGAGACCGGGGACGACGTCATCCTCCGCTCCCCCGGACAGGTCGCCGGCACCACGGCCGAGGCGGCGCTCACCACCGAGCTCGCCGTCCGCGACTACCTCAACGAGGGCGGCAAGGTCCTGGTCAGCGGCAAGTACGCGCTGTTCGCGCAGGGCTCCGACGGCGGGTACGTCTACCGCCCGGGCGCCCCGCCGGAGTGCGTGGACCCGGACGACGTCGCCTGCCTGCCGCTGCTCAACGACTTCCAGCAGTACTGGCTCGGGGCGTACAACTATCTCGGCGACGGGGGCACCGACCCGGCGGGCGACCCCTACCCGGTGCGGGGCTCGGCCGGCGCGTTCACCGGCTTCGCGGGCAGCCTCAACGCGCCCGGGTCGGCCGGCAACCAGGACCACACGGCCTCGTTCCTCAGCACGTCGAGCTTCCTGCCGCCGGACCGGTACCCGCAGTTCGCCAGCTCGGCGGCGGTGGACTGGGCCCGGCCGGGCGCCGCGCCGTACGACCCGCGCACCGGCGACTGGTACGTGTACAGCGGTCGGGCCGACGAGGCGTACAAGCGGCTCACCCGCACCGTCGACCTGACCTCGGCGACCTCCGCCGAGCTGCGCTTCGCCACCTCGTACGACATCGAGGAGAACTGGGACTTCATGATCGTCGAGGCGCACGAGGTGGGCAGCGACGGCTGGACCACGCTGCCGGACGCCAACGGCCACACCCGCCCGGTCACCGGGGAGAGCTGCGCCTCGGGCTGGGTGGACGAGCTGCACCCGTTCCTCGCCCACTACCAGGGCGCGGACTGCTCCCCGACGGGCAGCACCGGGAGCTGGCACGCGGCCACCGGGTCGTCCGGCGGGTGGCAGGAGTTCGCCGTCGACCTGTCCGGGTACGCCGGCAGGACGGTCGAGATCGCCATCTCGTACGTCTCGGACTGGGGCACGCAGGGCCTCGGCGTCTTCCTGGACGACGCCCGGGTGACCGTCAACGGGTCGGTGGTCTCGGAGACCTCGTTCGAGACGCCCGACCTGGGCGGCTGGGCGGTGGCCGGGCCGCCGGCCGGCTCGGGGCCCGCGGCCAACGACTGGACCCGCAGTGAGCAGGCGTTCGAGGAGGGCTCGGCGGTGGTCACCGCCGACAGCGTCTACCTCGGCTTCGGGCTGGAGGGGCTGGCCCCGGCGGCCCGGGACGACCTGGTCGCCCGGTCGCTGACCCACCTCACCGGCCGGCCGCGCCGCTGAGTCCGGGGCGGGCGCGCCGGCGGTGGTCCCGCCGCCGGCGCGCCTGCCCGTACGCCCCGCCGACCGGCCCCGGATGTGATGAGCTGTACGGGTGGCGGGGCTGGGTCTGGTGCTGCACCCCACCCGGGACGTCTCCGAGGTGGTCGGGATCATCGAGCGGTGGGCGTCGCGCCACCGCAAGACGCTGCTGGTCCGGGCCGAGGACGAGCACCGGGTGCCGTCCTGCGTCGAGCCGGTCCCCGCCGACGAGCTGGCCGTCCGCGCGGACGCGCTGATCAGCATCGGCGGCGACGGGACCATGCTGGGCGCGTTGCGCATGGCGGTGCGCGACCCGAAGCCGGTGCTCGGCGTGCACCTGGGCCGGCTCGGCTTCCTCGTGGAGGTCGAGCCGCCGGACCTGCCCAACGCGCTGAGCCGGCTGCTGGCGAAGGACTTCACGGTCGAGTCGCACGCCTGCCTCGCCTGCGACGTGTGCGGCGACGACGTGGTGGCCTTCAACGACATCGCGCTGGTCCGCCAGCCCGGCTCCGGGTTCGTCACCGCCACCCTGGCCGTCGACGGCCAGCGGTACGGCTACTACCGCTGCGACGCGCTGGTGGTCAGCACGCCGACCGGCTCGACCGCCTACAGCTACGCGGCGGGCGGACCACTGATCTCGCCGGCGGCGGACGCCGTGGTGGTGACCCCGTCGTCGCCGATGGCGGGCATCTCCCGGTCGGTGGTGCTCGCCCCGGAGGAGAGCATCCGGCTGGACCTCCAGCCGCACTCGGCGGCGGTCGCCGTCGAGATGGACGGGCTGGTGATCAAGGACGCGGCGACCGAGGGGGCGGTGGAGATCCGCTACCGGCGGGACGCCGGCCGGGTGGTCCGCTTCGACCCGAAGCGCTACCAGGAGCGCAACCAGTTGAAGCTGAGCCTGCTCGACCTGCCGTTCCTGCCCGACCAGCTCCGCGAGCTGCTCCCCGAGGAGCTGCGGCGCGAGCGCGACCAGCGGGAGCTGGAACCGCCCTGCTGACCGGCCGGGTCAGGCCTGCTTGAGCACCCCGGAGACCAACGCCTTCGCCTCCTCCTGGATCCGGGTGAGGTGCTCCGGGCCCTGGAACGACTCGGCGTAGATCTTGTAGACGTCCTCGGTGCCCGACGGCCGGGCGGCGAACCAGCCCGACGCGGTGCTCACCTTGAGCCCGCCGATCGACGCCCCGTTTCCCGGCGCCGTGGTGAGGGTCGCGGTGATCGGCTCGCCGGCCAGCTCGGTGGCGGTCACCTGCTCGGGCGAGAGCTTGGCCAGCACCGCCTTCTCCTCCCGGCTGGCCGGGGCGTCGATCCGGGCGTACGCGGGCGCGCCGAAGCGCTCGGCCAGCTCGGCCCAGTGCTCGCTCGGGGTCTTCCCGGTGGTGGCGATGATCTCCGAGGCGAGCAGGCAGAGCAGGATGCCGTCCTTGTCGGTGGTCCAGGTGCTCCCGTCCCGGCGCAGGAAGGACGCGCCGGCGCTCTCCTCGCCGCCGAAGCCGACCGCCCCGTCGAGCAGGCCGGGCACGAACCACTTGAAGCCGACCGGCACCTCCAGCAGCGGCCGGCCCAGGTCGGCGGCGACCCGGTCGATCATCGAGGAGGAGACCAGGGTCTTGCCGACCGCCGCCGCCGGCCCCCACTGCTCCCGGGTGCGGAACAGGTGGCCGATGGCCACGGCCAGGTAGTGGTTGGGGTTCATGAGGCCGCCGTCCGGCGTGACGATGCCGTGCCGGTCGGCGTCGGCGTCGTTGCCGGTGGAGACCCCGAACCGGTCGCGGGCCGCGATCAGCGAGGCCATCGCGTTCGGCGAGGAGCAGTCCATCCGGATCTTGCCGTCGGAGTCGAGGGTCATGAACCGCCAGGTCGGGTCGACCGTCGGGTTGATCACGGTGAGGTCGAGGCCGTGCCGCTCGGCGATCTCCCCCCAGTACGCCACGCTGGCCCCGCCCATCGGGTCGGCGCCGATTCGCACCCCGGCGTCCCGGATCGCGGCGACGTCCAGCGCGGCGGGCAGGTCGTCGACGTACCGGGCCAGGAAGTCGTACTCCCCGGTGGTGTCGGCGGCGCGCGCCCGCGCGTACGGGATGCGCTTCACCTCCTTGAGCCCGGCGGCGAGGATGCTGTTCGCGCGGTCCTGGATCCACTTCGTGACGTCGCTGTCGGCGGGCCCGCCGTGGGTGGGGTTGTACTTGAAGCCGCCGTCGTCCGGCGGGTTGTGCGACGGGGTGATCACGATGCCGTCGGCGAGCCCGGCGGTGCGGCCCCGGTTGTGGGTGAGGATGGCGTGCGACAGCGACGGGGTGGGGGTGTAGCCGTCGCGGCTGTCCACCAGCACGGTGACGTCGTTGGCGGCGAGCACCTCCAGCGCGCTGGCCTCGGCCGGGGCGGAGAGCGCGTGGGTGTCCCGGGCGAGGAAGAGCGGGCCGTCCAGGCCCTGCTCCCGCCGGTAGTCGCAGAGCGCCTGGGTGACGGCGAGGATGTGGTCCTCGTTGAAGGCGTTGCGCAGGCTCGACCCGCGGTGCCCGGACGTGCCGAAGGAGACCTGCTGCGCCGGGTCGCTCGGATCCGGGTGCCCGGCGTAGTAGGCGGTGACCAGCCGGGGCACGTCGACCAGGTCGGCGGGCTCGGCGGGCTGGCCGGCAAGGGGGGGGGGCCCGGCGGG
>NZ_JBSSLX010000083.1:0-22651 GCF_053890995.1 Micromonospora sp. I033
AAGTGCTTGTCGGCCGGATCGCGCGGGGACTGCCTCGTCGAGCGGCCGTCCATCCGCCAGGGAACCCGCATGTGCGTCTCGTCGGCGATCGTCGGCAGCAGGTCCACATGCTCCCAGTTCCGGTCGTCGACCCGGCCGGCCCGCTGGCCGGGTTCCTTGACGAACATCGGCACCCAGGCCACCTGGTCGGCCGCGTGCGTGATCGCGTCCAGCCCCCGGCCCTGCCAGTCCTTGCGGAAGCTCACCCCGTGGTCAGCGGTGACCAGGACCAGCGCCTTGTCGTAGAGGCCGGTGGCCCGCAGGGTACGCAGCGTCTCGCCGATCAGCCGGTCGGTGTAGCCGAGCTGGGCGAGGTGCCGGGCCCGCGCCACGTCCACCCACCCGGCCCCGTCGTTGGGCAGGTCCTCCGGGGCGGCGTAGTGCGCCCCGGACGGCAGGTACGCCCACGGCGAGTGCGGCATGAGCAGGTGCAGGAAGTGCAGGGTGGGCCGGGCGGCGGGGCGCAGCCCGGCGAGGAAGGCGGTGAACCGGGCCGGCTGGTTGTCGTCGAGGGTGTCCCACCGGAACTTCGGGTCGTCCGGCACCGGCTCGGCCGCGTCCAGCCCCGCCTCGGCCCGGGTCTGCTCCCGGTAGGAGTCCTCCGGGTCGATCCGGCTGTCCACCGGGGCGGCGATCTGGCGCAGCAGCTTGCCGCTCTCCCGGACCAGGACGCCGAGCCCCTGCTCCGGGCTGACCGGCTGCTCGCACCGGCTGGGCGGGCAGAGCCGGGTGATGCTCTCCTCGGCCCTGATCTCGTAGAGGCCGCCGAGGGCGGTGAACAGGTTGTCCGGGTACTGCGAGTAGTGCGGTGCGAACGGCTGGGCCGGGTAGCGCCCGGTGAGCATGGCGGGCAGCGCGTAGGGGGTCCAGCCGCTGACCCCGGTGGCGTTGCGGTACCAGGTCGAGCCGGCGGCCAGCTCGGCGAAGTGCGGATACCGGCCGGCGTCGATCCTGCCGTCCGGGCCGAGCAGCGAGACCAGCGGCAGCTCGTCCAGGACGATCATGACCACCGGCGGGTGGGCGCCCGCGCCGGCCACACCTGCCGCGCCGCCGTGCCCCCGGGGCAGCACCACGGCCGAGGCCGGCGAGGCGAAGACGAACAGGCCGACGAAGACCAGCGGGCCGACCGCGGCCACCCGCAGCACCCGGCCCGGTGCCCGCCACCGCCGGTGGGCGGCCGCCGCGGCGGCACCCGCCACCCCCGCCACGAGCAGCAGGGGTACGCCCCGCAGCGGCGTGACGTGCCGGCCGACCTGCACCGCGAGCGCGGCCAGCAGCAGGCCCACGACCAGCGTGTGCACGGCCGCCCGGGCGAGCCGCCCGAGGACCAGGCCGACCGCGCCGAACAGGGCGAACGGCACGGTCGGCGCGATCGCGATCAGGGCCACCAGGAGCAGCACGTCGGCCCGCGAGGCGCGGTGGAACAGGAAGAAGTCGGGGCTGCGGCCGAGCACGTCCAACAGCGGTTGGGTGACGACCAGGCCGACCAGCGCGACCACCTCCAGCAACCGGCCCGCCTCGGCGCGCCAGCCGCCCCCGTCCCGGGGCCGGGCAGGGCTCGCCGGCGGCGCCTGCGGAGGCGCGAGCGTGCCCTCAGCCACCCACCACCACCTGGTAGAGCGTGCGGGTGCCGGACGGCAGTCCGGTGCGGGCGACCACCCGACCGCGCGCCGCGAGCAGCGACTCGAACGCCTCCCGGCGGTAGTCCGGGAAGAGCCCGTCCGGCTTGTTGGCCAGCAGCCGGCGGGCCATCGGGTCGTCCGGGTGGACGAACTCGACCACCAGGCTGCCGCCGGTCACGGTCAGCGCGGTCAACTGGTCCAGCACCTCGGGCAGCGGCACGTTCCGGCCGATCGCCAGGTGGTGGACCACGGCCAGGGCGAGCACCACGTCGGCCCGGGCCCGGTCGGCGAAGGCGGCCCGCTCGACGCCCCGCCAGCCGCCGCCCGGCGACGGGTCGGCCAGGTCCATCACCAGCGGCAGGATCCGCCCCTCCCCCTCGTCGCGCAGCGCGCGGTAGAGGGCGTCGACCACTGACGGGTCCTGCTCGACGGCGACCACGTGGTCGGCGTGCCGGGCGGCGATCCGGGCATAGCGGCCGTCGTTGGCGCCCAGGTCGAGCACCCGGCCCGGCCCGGTGGCGGCCACCGCCCGGTCGACGAACCACTCCTTGGCCTGTCGGTCCGGCACCGAGTAGGCGCAGGTGCGCTGGTAGTCCGACCAGTGGCTCTCCCCCGGGCGGTGGTCCAGCCGGCGGACCAGCTTCGCCAGCCCGCGGACGGTGGCCAGGGCCAGCTCGCGCGAGTAGCCGGCGGCCCGGAGCTGGGCCCGCACGGTGCTGGTGCTGGCCTCGGCGTTGCGGTCCTGCATCGCGCCGTGCAGGTGGACGTGGGTCGGCACCCCGGCCCGCCAGCGCCGCGCCCCGCCGAAGAGCCGGCGCATCTGGTCCGGCTCGATGCCGTCGATCCGGGCCCGCAGGAAGGGCTGGAAGTCCAGCCCGAGGTGGGCCTGGACCAGCAGCGGATAGAGCAGGGTCTGACAGAACTGCCGGTAACCGGCCCAGGGCTCGCCGTCGCGGGCCGCCTCAAATGAGCCGACGTCGATGAAGACCGGCCGGGCGCCCCGCCACTGCACGTTGTAGGCGGAGCCGTCCTTGGTGGTGAAGCCCGCGGCCAGCGCGGCGCGCAGCACCTCCAGGTGCAACAGGGCGGCGTCCCGGAGCATCCCGTACGACCACTCGTAGGGGTGCGAGACGAACGGGATCCGCTCGTGGCGCAGCACCGCGGCCCAGGGCACGTCGACCGGGGCGGGGAACAGCTCCTGGGTGCCGCAGACCTGACCGGTGGCGAGCAGGTCGCGGAAGAAGTCGCTGGCGGCCAGGGCCCGCCAGTCGCGCGCGGACCGCTCGTCCAGCCCGCGCAGCACCTCGCCGCCGCGGTGGAAGACCCGGTTGCCGGGGTCACGGAAGGAGCCGGGCTCGGCGCGCAGGCCGGTGTCGGGAAGCGCCACGCCGGTCAGCCCTGGTCGGTGGGCTGCCGGCGGAACCGGGCCACCAGCCGTCGCCAGTAGAGCTTGGCGGCCACCGCCACGCCGGCCACCCCGCCGACCACCGCCTGCACGATCAGGCTGCCGGATCCCGCGTCCAGGTAGGCCAGGTGCGTCACGGCCAGCTCCCTTCCCTCGCCAGTCATCGGAGTCCGGCCCGATATGAGCGCTTTACCGCTCTAAGCCGGACTTGTCCCACACCGTACAACTCGGTTTCCGGCCGTGCGGGCCACACCGGCCACACGTCCCCCGTCCGATCCGTTCAAGACGATCCGGCTCACCGGCCCCTACCGTGGCGGCATGACACCGCAGTTCGATCTCATCGGGATGGCCGTCACCGACATGGGACGCACCCTGGACTTCTACCGCCGGCTCGGCCTGCCGGTCCCGCCCGGCGCGGAACGCGAGCCGCACGTGGAGATCACCCTCGACAACGGCGTCCGGCTGGCCTGGGACACGGTCGAGACGATCCGCAGCTTCGACCCCGACTTCACGCCGACGACCGGCGACCCGCGCGCGAACCTGGCCTTCCGCTGCGCCGACCCGGCCGAGGTGGACCGCTGGTACGGCGAACTCACCGCCGCCGGGTACCACGGCCACCGGCCGCCGTGGGACGCCTTCTGGGGCCAGCGGTACGCCGTCCTGCACGACCCGGACGGCAACGGCGTGGACCTGTTCGCCCCGCTCAAGTCCGACTGACGAGTCGTTCCCGACGTCAGCTCGAACGGCACCGGCGAGCAGCCCGGCCGGGAGCACCGCTGGGTCCCCGTGCCCTCGTCGTCGGCCTGTCCGCACGCTGCGCGGGCGACGGGCGTGCGGCCCGGGTGGCGGGCGTCAGACGCCGGCGGGCGGCAGCAGGCGGGTCGGTGGAACGCCGGCCAGCTCCTTCACCTCGCGCGTGAGGTGGGCCTGGTCGGCGTACCCGGCGAGGGCGGCGACCTCGGCGAGCGGCGCGCCGGCGTGGGCCAGGTCGAGCGCGCGGCGCATCCGGAGGATCCGGGCGAGGGTCTTCGGGCCGTACCCGAAGAGGAGCTGGCTGCGCCGGTGCAGGGCCCGCGCGCCCAGGCCGACCTCGGCGGCGGTCGCGGCGACGGTCGCGCCGGCCGCGAGCCGGGCGACGACCCGCGCCCCGATCGGGTCCGGGCCACCGACCGCCCGCAGCCGGCGCAGCGCGACCTCCTCCAGCACGGTGGCGACGGGCCGTCTGCGCGCGTCGGCCGCGGCGATGCGGTCGGCCAGCTCGGCGGCGGTCCGTCCCCACAGGTCGGCGAGGGGCACCCGCAGGTCCCGCAGCTCGTCGGCGGGCACCCCGAACACGGCCGGCCCGGTGCCCGGCGGCAGCCGCAGACCGACCCACCGCTCCCCCGGCACGCTCAGCGAGAGGTGCGCGGTCCGGTCGGGCCCGGCGACCAGCAGGCCGGCCCGGCTGGACCAGAGCAGGTCCAGGCACCCGTCCGGCAGCACCCGCACGGGCGCCTCGCCGCGCGAGACGCTCGCCCACCGCACGGCGCCCGGAATCCCCGACGCCGGCTCCTCCCGGTACATCCCCCCACCCTGCCACGGCGCGGCCCGGCTCCCGCTCCGGATCTTGGCGGGTTTGCGTTCCCCACGGACGGAAACTCGCCAAGACCTCCGGCGGGCGGTCAGGGGCGGTGGTGCATGGCGAGGCGGAGCAGGGTGAAGCGGAGGGCGGTCGCCGCGAGGTTGGCGGCGACCAGGACGGTCAGCTCCAGGGCGCGGGGCGGGGTGCCGGCGGTGGCGTGCAGGACCGCCAGGGATCCGCTGGTCAGGGCCAGGCCGAGGGCGAAGGCGAACAGGCCCTGGAGGTGGTGCCGGCCGGCGTGCCGGCGGCCGGTGACGCCGAAGGTGAGCCGCCGGTTGGCGGCCGTGTTGGCCACGGCGGTGACCAGCAGGGCCAGCAGGTTCGCCGGTTGCGCCCCGAGCGGGCCACGGGCCAGCAGGAACAGCACCAGGTACGCGAGCGTGCTGGCCACCCCGACCCCGGCGAACCGGGCGAGCTGTCGCGGCAGCCCGGCCGGCACCTGGGCCGGTGGGCCGGGCAGCGGCGCCCGGCCGAGCTGCGCCCGAAGGTCGGCCAGGGGCAGCGCCCCGGTGACCAGCGCCCGTCCCAACCGCCCGATGCCACGCAGGTCGGCCAGGGCGGTCGCCACGATGTCCACCCGACTGTCCGGGTCGTCGACCCAGTCCACCGGCACCTCGTGGATCCGCAGGCCGGCCCGCTGGGCCAGGACCAGCAGCTCGGTGTCGAAGAACCAGCCGGTGTCCTGCACCAGCGGCAGCAGCCCGGCCGCCACGTCGGCGCGGATCGCCTTGAACCCGCACTGCGCGTCCGAGAAACGCGCCGCGAGGGTGCCGCGCAGCAGCAGGTTGTAGCCGCGCGAGATCACCTCTCGCTTGGCGCCCCGGACCACCCGGCTGGTCCGCGCCAGCCGGGTGCCGATGGCCAGGTCCGAGTGGCCCGAGATGAGCGGGGCGACCAGCGGCAGCAGCGCCGCCAGGTCGGTGGAGAGGTCCACGTCCATGTACGCCAGCACCGGCGCCGGGGAGGCCGACCAGGCGGCCCGCAGCGCCCGGCCCCGCCCCTTGGCGTCCAGGTGCAGCACCCCCACCTCGGGCAGCTCGGCGGCGAGCGCCTCCGCCACCGCGAGCGTGCCGTCCACGCTGGCGTTGTCCGCCACGGTTATCCGGAACGGGTACGGGAAGTGGGCGGTGAGGTGCGCGTGCAGCCGCCGGACGCAGGGGCCGAGGTCGACCTCCTCGTTGTGGACGGGCACCACCACGTCCAGCACCGCCGTGGACGTCGTGGACATGGCCTGCACCGCGGCCCGGGGTTCGCTCGTGAAGGTCATCGCTCAGCCCTGCTCTCCGCTGCTCAGGTCGTACACGGTCACGCCGTCGACGGTCCGCGCCGTGAAGGTGTCGGCCACCCAGGCGGCGATCTCGGCGGAGGCGTTGCTGCCCCCGTTCGCCCGGAACCCGCCGCCGCCGATGAAGTAGTGGATCCTCCCGTCGGCGACGTACCGCTGGAACTGGGCGAGGGTCGGGGACGGGTCGCTGCCGTTGAAGCCGCCGATCGGCATCACCGGCTTCCGGGTGGCGAGCTGGTAGCCGGAGGCGTTGTTCGAGCCGACCGTCGCGGCGACCCAGGTGTAGTCGTCCGCGTCGGCCGCCAGCAGCGCCTTCAGCTCGGCGCTCGGCTCGCGGGCGTCGAGCAGCCCGCCCATGCCGCCGCCCGCCGACCGGCGGTCGCCGGGAACCGGCCCGGCACCACCGTTCTGCCCGGTGGTCCCGTTCTGGCCGGTGCCGTTCAGGCCGCCGGGGAGGCCGGTGCCGCCGTTCGGCGCGGGGCCGGCGTTCTGGCCGTCCGGGAAGCCGGGGACCTGGCCGCCCGGGAACTGCGTGCCGCCCGGCATCCGGCCGCCGCCCGGGAACCCACCGCGGCCGCCGGGGCCGAAGCCGCCCTGCGCGAGCGGGCCGGCGCTGGGGATCGAGCCGGTGTGCGCGGTCGCCGCCGTCTGGAGCGAGTAGGCCACCGGGCCGGCGAGCGCGGCCGCCGCGCCGAGCGCCAGCAGCCCCGGGCCCATCCACCGGGGCAGCCGCTCGGCGAGGACCAGTAGCGCGGCGGCGGCCAGGCCGACCACCAGCACGGCCGTGCGCAGCCACGGGTACCAGTCGGCGCTGCGGCCGAGCAGGTGCCACGACCACCAGGCGGTCACCGCCAGCGCGCCGGCCAGGAGCACGGTCGCGGCGAACCCGCGCCGCCGGCCCCGAGCGAACGGCCCACCCGCCGGGGCGCTCGACGCGCCACCGGCAGCGGGAGCGGTCACCTGCGACGACTGCGCGACCGGCGGAGCCGGTACGGCGGTGCGGGCCCGCCAGAGCAGGGTCGCCCCGATGCCGACCAGCGCGCCGACCGCCGGGGCCAGGGCCACCGTGTAGTACGCGTGGAAGATCCCGGACATGAAGCTGAAGATCAGCCCGGTGACCAGCAGCCAGCCACCCCAGAGCAGCAGCCCGGCGCGGGTCCGGTCGGTACGTGCCGCCCGCCCGGCCAGCCACAGCCCGGCGACCAGGAGGATCAGCGCGGCCGGCAGCAGCCACGAGATCTGACCGCCGACCTCGGTGTCGAACATCCGCAGCAGGCCGGACTGTCCGGAGAACGGGCCCCCGCCCCCGCCGCCCATCCGGCCGGCGCCGCCGACGCTGCCCTCCTCGTCGCCGGTGATCCGACCCAGGCCGTTGTAGCCGAGGGTCAGCTCCAGGATGCTGTTGTGCTGCGAGCCGCCGATGTACGGGCGGGCGCTCGCGGGGACCAGCTCCACGATCGCCACCCACCAGCCGGCGGCGACCACCACGGCCAGCCCGGCCAGCAGCAGCTGGCGGATCCGTCGCCAGAATCCGGTCGGCGCGGCCAGCAGGTAGACCCCGGCGAAGACCGGGATCACCAGGAACGCCTGGAGCATCTTGGTGAGGAAGCCGAGGCCGACCAGCGCGCCGGTCAGCGTGATCCACCGGGTGCTCGCCGTCTCGACCGCGCGCACGGTCGCGTACGCGGCGGTGACCAGCAGGAACACCAGCAGGGCGTCGGGGTTGTTGAACCGGAACATCAGCGTGGCCACCGGGGTGACCGCGAGCACCGCGCCGGCGAGCAGGCCGGCGACGGGGCCGTACCAGCGGCGCACGGCCGCGTACAGGACGCCGACCGAGGCCACGCCGAGCAGCGCCTGCGGCACCAGGATCGACCAGCTGCTCAGCCCGAAGAGGCGGACCGAGAGGGCCATCAGCCACAGCGAGGCCGGGGTCTTGTCGACCGTGATCGAGTTGGCCGCGTCCGAGGAGCCGTAGAAGAACGCCTTCCAGCTCTCCGAGCCGGCCTGCACGGCCGCCGAGTAGAACGCGTTGCCCCAGCCCGAGGCGCCCAGGCCCCACAGGTAGAGCAGCCCGGTGGCCAGCAGCAGGCCGAGCAGGGCCGGTCGGGTCCAGCGCGGGTCGCGGCGGGGCGGCCCGGCCGGCGGCTGCGCCGGGATCCGGACCGGTTCCGGGGCGGGCGCGGGGGCCGGGTCGGTCGCGGGCGACCCGGCCGTGGGCGCGGTCAGCAGGCTCTCTGTTCTGTCCATGCCGGCAAGCCTGGGGCGGCCCGCTGGCCCGCCCCCGTGCGCGGCCTATGCGTCGGCTGTGGGTTCCGGCAGCCGCACCGTGAAGACGGTCCGGCCGGGACGGCTCGCCACCTCGACCGCGCCGTGGTGGGCCTCCACCACGGCGGCCACGATGGCCAGGCCGAGGCCCGTGCTGCCGTGCGCCCGGGAGCGGGAACTGTCACCGCGGGCGAACCGCTCGAAGACCTCCGGCTGCAGCTCCTCGGGGATGCCGGGGCCGTCGTCGGTGACGCTCAGCTCCACGCCGCCGGCCACCGGCGCGAGCCGGGTGGTCACCGTGGTGCCGGGCGGGGTGTGCACCCGGGCGTTGGCGAGCAGGTTCGCCAGCACCTGGTGCAGCCGGTGGGCGTCGCCGGTGACGCCCACCGGCTCGTCGGGCAGGTCGAGCTGCCAGCGGTGCTCGGGGCCGGCCACGTGCGCGTCGCTGACCGCGTTGACCACCATGGCGGTGAGGTCGACCGGCTCGGCCGCGAGCGGCCGGCCGGAGTCGATCCGGGCGAGCAGCAGCAGGTCGTCGACGAGGCTGGTCATCCGGGTGCTCTCCGACTCGACCCGGCGCAGCGCGTGCGCCACGTCCGGGGGCACCTCGTCCCGGCCGCGCCGGGCCACCTCGGCGTAGCCGCGGATGGCGGCGAGGGGGGTACGCAGCTCGTGGCTGGCGTCGGCGACGAACTGGCGTACCCGTGTCTCGCTGGCCTGCCGGGCGGCGAGCGCGGCGGCGACGTGGCCGAGCATCCGGTTGAGCGCGCCGCCCACCTGCCCGACCTCGGTACGCGGATCGGTGTCCGCCTCCGGCACCCGCACCGACAGGGCCACCTCGCCCCGGTCCAGCGGCAGCTCGGTGACCCGGGCGGCGGTGGCGGCGACCCGGTTCAGCGGGCGCAGCGCGGCCCGGACGATCAGCGCGCCGAGGCCGCCGGCGACGATCAGCCCGGCGGCGACCAGCCCGGCCTGGGCGACCAGCACCCACATGACCGTGTCCTGGACCCCGGCGAGCGGAATGGCGACGGCCGCCACCTCGCCGTTCGGCGACCGATGGGCCACCGCGCGATAGTCACCCCGTCCGCCGACCTCGACGGTGCGGGGCTGCCCGTCGAGCGGTAGCGCGGCGAGGGCGGCGATGTCGGCGGCCGGAACGGTCTCGGCCTCCCCGGACTCGGCCCGGGTTGTGGCGGTGGTGGCTCCGCAGGCGGTCCGCAGGGCGATCGAGCCGGGCGGGAAGCCGCGCGGCGGCTCCAGTGTCGACAGGTCGCACGGGTCCGTCCGACGCGGGTCACCGGGCGGACGTGACCACGGCGGCCCGTCTCCGCCGCGCCGGTCGGCAATGGTGAGCTGGTTGTCCACCTGGCCGACCAGGAAGTGCCGCAGGGCGATCGTGGTCAGCCCGCCGGTGCCGATGCTGACCAGGGCGAGCAGCGCCACCACGGAGAGCACCAGGCGGCGGCGCAGCGACCAGCCGGCCAGTCGCCGCCGCAGCCGCCCGCCCCGGTCACTCCGCGGGCTTGAGGACATACCCCGCCCCGCGCAGCGTGTGGATCATGGGCTCCCGGCCCGCGTCGATCTTCTTGCGCAGGTACGAGATGTACAGCTCGACCACGTTGGCCTGGCCGCCGAAGTCGTAGTTCCAGACCCGGTCGAGGATCTGCGCCTTGCTCAGCACCCGGCGCGGGTTGCGCATCAGGTAGCGCAGCAGCTCGAACTCCGTGGCCGTGAGGTTGATCAGGTCGTCGCCGCGGCGTACCTCGTGGCTGTCCTCGTCGAGGCGGAGGTCGCCGACCGTGAGCACGGCCTCCTCGCGGGCGGCGACGGCGAACCCGGAGCGGCGCAGCAGGGCGCGCAGCCGGGCGATCACCTCTTCGAGGCTGAACGGCTTGGTGACGTAGTCGTCGCCGCCGACGGTGAGGCCGGCGATCCGCTCCTCCACCGCGTCGCGGGCGGTCAGGAAGAGCACCGGCACGGTGGGCGCCTGCTCGCGCAGCCGGCGCAGCACCTGGAAGCCGTCCAGGTCCGGGAGCATGACGTCGAGCACCACGGCGTCGGGCTTGACCTGCCGGGCCGCGCTGATCGCCGCCATCCCGTTGCCGGCGGTGGTCACCTCCCAGCCCTCGTAGCGCAGCGCCATCGAGAGCAGGTCGGTGAGCGTCGGCTCGTCGTCCACCACCAGCACCCGCACCGGTTCGCCGTCCGGTCGGCGCAGCTCGATCCGGCCCTGCGCGGCCTGCCCGTTCATGACCATGCCCCCCATCGTGGGCGCACCCGCTGTGCCGGGCCTGTCCCGATCCTGTGTACCAGCTGTGCGGGCCGGCCGCCGGGATCCACGCGGCCCGGCCGGACGCACAGCCGGACCACAGGCGCGGCCCACCTGCGTTCCAGCCGCGCCGGGCACGCTCACCGCATGAGCGTGGACGGGTTCTTCGAGGTCCGCTGGTGGAGTCGTCGCAGGGCGGTCCGGGTGGCGGTGTCCGACCGTACGGCGCTGCCGGCGGCGCGGCGCGCGGTGGCCCGCCGGCTGGCCGGGCTGCGCGCGGTCGACCTGGAACTGTCCCGGGCGCACCGGGCCGCGGGCCGGCCGATGCCGGTCGGCCCGCTGCTGCGGGAACTCGTGGCGGTGTCGCTGGGTGCCGCGGAGGGGACCGGCGGGCTGGTGGACCCGACGGTGGGCGCGGCCCGGCTGCGCCGGTCGGTGACCCCGCTGCCGGCCTGCGGTTCGGCCTGGGGCCGGGTGGACCGGGGCGGGGACTGGCGGTCGGTGTCGCTGCGCGGCGACCTGCTGGCGGTGCCGCCGCCGCTCTGGCTGGACCTGGGCGCGACGGCCGGCGCGTACCTGGTGCAGCGGTGCGCCGAGGAGGTGGCGGCCCGGCACGGGACCGGGGTGCTGGTCGCGGTCGGGTCGCGGGTGGCCGCCGCGGGCCCGGCGCCGGCGGGCGGCTGGCGGGTCGCGCCCGGGCCGGCCACCCTCGACGGCGGCGCGCTGGTCACCGCCGACGTGCTCCGACCCGACGGCGGCGGGGTACGCGATCCCCGCACCGGCGCCGCGCCGGACTCGCCGTGGGTCGCGGTGACGGTGGCCGCGCCCGACGCCGCACGCGCCGCGATGCTGGCGGTGGCCGCGCTGGCCCGTGGCGCCGACGGCCCGGAATGGCTGGCCGGACAGGGCGTCCGGGCCTGGCCGCGGACGCGCCGGACGGCCCTTCCCCAGCCCGCTACCCGGTGGTAACTTGCCGACATGTCCATCGACGGTCGTCCCGCCGGCCGGCTGGCCGGCAAGGTGGTGCTGGTGACCGGGGCGGCCCGGGGCATCGGCGAGCACACCGCCCGGCTCGCCGCCGCCCGGGGTGCGCGGCTGGCCCTGGTCGGGCTGGAGCCCGACCGCCTCGCCGCGCTCGCCGCTGAGCTGGGCCCCGGCCACGTGTGGTTCCCCGCCGACGTCACCGACCAGGCCGCACTGACCGCCGCGGTCGACGGCACGGTCACGGCGCTGGGCGGCATCGACGCGGTGGTGGCGAACGCCGGGGTGGCCAACCGGGGCACCATCGCCGTCGGCGACGTGGAGGCGCTGGTCCGCACGGTCGAGGTGAACCTGATCGGGGTGATGCGGACGGCGGCGGCGACGGTGCCGGCGCTCACCGCCCGCCGGGGCTACCTGCTGATCGTCTCCTCCGCCGCCGCGTTCGCGGCGCTGCCCGGGATGGCCGCCTACTGCGCCTCGAAGGCCGGCGTCGAGCACTTCGGCACGGCGATCCGGCTGGAGCTGGCGCACCGCGGGGTGGCCGTCGGCACGGCACACCCGTCCTGGGTGGACACCGACCTGGTCCGCGAGGCCCGGGCCGACCTGCCGGCGTTCGAGACGGCGCTGGCGAAGCTGCCCTGGCCGATGCGACGGACCACCACCGTGCCGGAGTGCGCCGCCGCGTTCGTCCGGGCGATCGAGCGCCGCAGCCGCCGGGTCTACGTGCCGCGTGCCGTCGGGGCCGTGCAGGCGGTCCGGTCGGTGCTGGTCGGCCCGCTCGCCGACCGGCTGGTCGGGCGGACCGCGAAGGACCTGGTCCCGCTGATCGAGGAGCAGGCCCGGGCGCTGGGCCGGAGCTTCGGGGCCAGCACGCCGGAGGCACACCGGTGAGCGCGAGGAGTGAGCCGGTTCTGCGAGCCCCGCGGTCGCGAACGGAGAAGGCACGGCCGTGAGTGCGGCGGAGGTGGTCTTCGAGCGGCGCGGGGCCGGGGCGCCGCTGGTGCTGCTGCACGGCATCGGTCACCACTGGGCCGCCTGGTCGCCGGTGCTGGACCGGCTCGCCGAGGCGCACGACGTGATCGCCGTCGACCTGCCCGGGTTCGGCCGCTCGCCGGTGCCCGCCGCCGGCCTGCCCGCCGACATGCCCGGGCTGGTGGCCGGGATCGTCGAGCTGTTCGCCGCGCTCGGGCTGGACCGCCCGCACGTGGCGGGCAACAGCCTCGGCGGGGCCATCGCCCTGGAGCTGGCCGCCGCCGGCGCGGTCTCCTCGGCCACCGCCCTCTCCCCCGCCGGCTTCTGCACCCCGCGCGAGCTGCGCTGGGCGCTCACCGTGCTGACCCTGCACCGCAACGCCGCACGGCTGCCCGAGCCGGTGCTGCGGTCGCTGTTCGCCGCGCCGGCGCTGCGTACCCTCGCGCTGGGCATGATCCTGGCCCGGCCCCACCGGATGGCGCTGGCCGAGGCGCTGGCCGACGCCCGGGCACTGCGCGAGGCGCGGGCCTTCCGCGCCGTGGCGCGAGCCGGCCGGGGCTACGCGTTCGCCGGCGCGCCCACCGTGCCGGTGACCGTCGCCTGGGGCACCCGGGACCGGATCCTGCCCCACCGGCAGGCCGCGCTGGCCCGGACCCGGCTGCCGGCGGCCCGGCACCTGGACCTGACCGGCTGCGGGCACGTGCCGATGCACGACGACCCGGAGCTGGTCGCCTCGGTCATCCTCGGCACCACCGGCGCGCGGGCGGCCTGACCGGGCTCACTCCGTGGCGCCGAACGGGTTGGTGCGCACGTACCGCATGGTCCAGCCGCCCCCGCCGTCGTGGTGGTGGTCGCGCTCGTAGAGGTGGTCCGCCTCGCCGCCGGGCGGCCGGTCGGGGTGGCGCACGATCCACCGCCGCGGCGGCGCCCCGTCCGGCTCCGCGGGCAGGTCCCGGACCAGGTCGTCGGCGGGTCCGCCGACGAACCGTACGCGCACCAGAGCCACCGCTCACCCTCCGTATCACCGCCGGCACAGTCCCCCCGTCCGCGAAGCTACCCCGCCGCGGGGTGGGAGCCCCGGCGGTTTGCCCAGCTCGCGGCCCGGGTAGCGGAAACCGGAGGGACCGGACGAGGGCGAGGAGTGGTCGATGAGGACGCTGGGCGGGCGGTACGAGCTCGAACGGCGCGTCGGCATCGGCGGGATGTCCGAGGTGTGGCGGGCGCACGACCTCGTGCTGGACCGGACCGTCGCGGTGAAGCTGATCTCGCCGGGGCTGGACGGCGAGGCCACCTCGGTGGAGCGGATCCGCGGCGAGGCCCGCTCGGCGGCCCGGCTGGTGCACCCGAACGTGGCAAGCGTGCACGACTTCGGCACCGCCGCCCTGCCGGACGGGCGCGCCGTGCCGTACATCGTGATGGAGCTGGCCGAGGGGGAGACACTCGCCGCCCACCTGCGCGCCGGCCCGCTGGACTGGCGGATCGCGGTGCGCGTCTGCGCCGAGGTGAGCGCCGCGCTGGCCGCCGCGCACGCCCACGGCATCGTGCACCGGGACGTGAAGCCGGCGAACGTGATCCTCACCCCGGCCGGGGTCAAGGTGCTCGACTTCGGCATCGCCACCCCGGCCGGCGCACCCGACCACACCCCGGACGGGATCGTGGTCGGCACCCCGGCGTACCTGGCGCCGGAGCAGCTCGACCGGCAGCCGGCCACCCCCGCCGCCGACATGTACGCCCTGGGCGTCCTGCTCTACTACTGCCTGACCGGCCGCCTCCCGTACGCCGCCGACAGCACCACCCAGTTGCTCCGCTCCGACGGCCGGCGCCGGCTGACCGAGCCGCTGCCCGACATCGACGGGTTGCCGGCCGAGGCGGCCGACCTGTGCCGGCGCTGCCTCGCCACCGACCCGACCGACCGGCCGACCAGCCTGATGGCCGCGCTGCTGCTCGCCGAGGTGGTGGACGCCCGGGTCTACGTGCCGATGCTCGCGGCGCCGCCCCGCCAGCGGCGCGCGGCGGTGTCGGCGTGGACCGACCGGGCGGCCAGCGAGGCCACCGAGGCGATCGCCGTCGACGCGCAGCCGACCGGCCGCGCCCGCTGACGCACGGCCTGCTCAGGCGCGGTTTCGCCGGGCTGGGGCCGGGTAGCCGGGCGGGTGAGTGACGGGAGGAACGCGATGCCGGATCCGAGTTCCTGGCTGGCCGAGACGGCCACGGCGACCGCCGCGGGCGGTCACGTACGCACCGACGACGGCGGTCTCTCCTCCGCCCTGGCGTCCCCGTTGGCGCCGCACTGCACCGGTCTGACGCCCGAGCAGCTCCTGGCCGCCGCGTTCGCCTCCTGCCTGCACCATGCCGCCGTGGAGGCGGCCGGCGAGATCACCGACGAGGCGCACACCGTCGAGGTGACCGCGGCCGCGAAGCTGGGCCGTGACGACGACGGCCGGTACCGGGCCGACGTGCACGCCGAGATCTCCTCGGCGGGCCTCACCCGGGACCAGCTGGCCGACCTGGTCGCGCACGCGGACCGGCTCTGGCCGTTCTCCAGCGGCGACAACAGCCGGCACCGGCTCACCGTCACCCCGGCGGAGAACGGCCGGCACTGACGGCTTCACCAGCGGAAGCCGGCGGTCACCGCCCGGTGGTCGCTGTCCGGGGTGTGGACCACCCCGGCCGCGGTGGGGGTGAGTCCCCGGTAGAGGACGTGGTCCGGGCGGGTCACCGGGAGGTCCGCCGGCCAGGTGAAGCCGAAGCCCTGCCCGGCGTCGGCCTGGGCGTCGCGCAGCAGGCGGGTGAGCGGCACGAAGACCCGGTCGGTGGTGGCGGTGTTCAGGTCCCCGAGCACCACCAGCCGCGGCGCGTCGTCGGCCCGGACGGTCGCGGCGAGGGCGGCGAGGGTCTCGTCGCGGGTGGCGGTGTGCCCGGCCCGGGCCGACCCGAGGTGGACCACGTACACCGCCAGGTCGCCCTGCGGGGCGGCCACCACGGCCCGCAGCGCGCGCTCCCACCCGAGGCCGGTGTCCACGCCGTGCGCCTCGCGGATGGGCCAGCGGCTCCACAGGGCGACGGTGGAGACCGCGGCCCGGTGCGGGTAGCGCCCGCCCAGCGCGGCGGCGACCCGGTCACCGTCGTCGACCTCCTGGAGCCCGATCAGGTCCGGGCCGGCGTCCGTGAGGGCGTCGAGCGTGGCGGCCGGGTCGGGGTTGCCGGAGCGCAGGTTCTGGCTGGCCACCCGGAGTGAGGTGGCGCCCGCCCCGGAGGCCGGCGGCAGCCAGGCGCCGCCGTAGAGCGCCGCCCAGACCAGCGCCGGCAGCAGGACCACGAGCAGGGCCGGACGGGACCGGCGCAGCAGCGCCGCGAGCGCGAGCAGGGGTACGCCGAGCCCGAGCAGCGGTGTGGCGCTGTCCACCAGGCTGCCCAGGCCGTGCACGTTGGGCACCGCGCGGTGGCCGACGAGCAGCAGGGCGAGCAGGACGGCGCACAGGCTGACGATCAGCCCCCGCCGGCCCTGGCGGCCGGCGGGTTCTCCGGCGGCCCGCTCATCGACCATCTGCTCCGTCACCGTCCGCATCGTATCGAGCCGCCGGACCTCCGGTGGCGGCGATCCGGGTACGTCCCGTGGCCGGCCGCCTGGCCTCTCCGGCCGACGGCAGGATCCCCAGGTGACGGGCGGCCCCTCGGCCGAACGGAGGAGGCCGGGCGGAACCGCCGAAAAGATGATCATGCAGGCGTTTCGCGCCGGTATTTACGACATGAACGGAAAATGCGAAAGGCGAGGAAGATCGAATTGGTGGTCCACCGAGCGTAATGTGCGGGCGGATCATGGCAAACTGTGGCGCATGCCACCAACCACCCCGATGGCAAGCGCCGGGAAGCTTTCTAGCCTCGGCGGGTGCATCCCGACTCCCCCATCGAGCAGCAGCCGACCGAGAAGCCACCGGTTCGCCGTACGATCGACCCGGCATCAGCCGAACGGAGGATCGGCCGGCACCGGGCCCCGGAGCCGGCGCGGCGCGGACCGGTCCGGTCCACCCCCGCCCGGGTCGCCGTCGCCACCGGCGTGACCTGCTGCCTCGGCCTGATCGGCGTGGTCGGCGCGCGGGAGACCGGGCAGCGGCACGAGCCGGTCCCCGAGGCGCTCGCCGACCGGGCCGCCGCGGCCAGCGAGCAGCGGGCCTCCCGGGACTTCGAGCGCGCCGCCCCGCCGGTCGCCGTGCCGGTCACCCCGATCCCGGTCGCCACGCCCAGCCCCACGCCCACGAAGAAGGCGCCCAGGAAGCCGGTCCGGCCCAAGCACCCCCGGCCCGTCGCCGGGCTCGACCAGCGGCAGATGGACAACGCCAAGGCGATCGTCGACGTGGGCCTGAGCATGAGGATGCCGCGCCGGGCGCTGGTGGTGGCCGTCGCCACCGCCATGCAGGAGAGCAACCTCTACAACCTGGCCAGCGACGTGCTCCCCGAATCGTTCGACTACCCGCACCAGGGCAGCGGCTCCGACCACGACTCGGTCGGACTGTTCCAGCAGCGGCCCAGCAGCGGCTGGGGCACCGTCGCCGAGATCATGCGGCCGGCGTACGCGGCCCGGGCCTTCTTCACCGCGCTGAAGGAGGTGCCCGGCTGGACGGAGCTGAGCCTCACCGCGGCGGCCCAGGCGGTGCAGGTCTCCGCCTTCCCCGATGCCTACGCGAAGCACGAGCAGCGGGCCACCACGGTGGTGGCGGCGCTGACCTGAGCGGCCGGTCAGGCGGCGTTGCGCTCGGCGGCACCACCGGTCGGCACCCCCGCGGCCGCGGTGGGCGTGTCCGGGGGCACCGTGTCGCCGCGCGCCCCGGCCAGGATCTCGTCGACACGGGCCTCGCGCCGGCGGCGGGCCAGCAGCGCCGCCTCGAAGTCCCGGCGGGCCCGGACCGCCTCGGCGTAGGCCTGCTCGCGCACCTGGCGAGCCTCCTCGCGGGCCGCCTCCAGCTCGCCGCGGGCCTGGGTCAGCAGCGCGGCGGCCTCCCGCTCGGCGGCCGTCCCGGTGGCCGCCTCGCCGTCCACCACGGCGGTCCGGCGGCGGAGGAAGTCGCAGAGGTGGCTCGCGTCCTCCCGGATCTGGTCCCACTCGCGGCCGGCGCCGGCGGCGCTCTCCGCGCGGGCGGCGAGCCGGACCAACCGGATTCCCAGCTCGTCCAGGCAGGAGTCCACCTGCCGCTGGTCGTATCCGCTCTGAACCACGGAGAACCTCATGCGTGTCGCCCCCCAGGCAGCTGGTGTCACTTCCCCACCTGACGATCCTGGGCGGCGGACGGCCACGCCCGCGGCGGTTCCCGCAAAATGTTCAGCATCCGGACGCCCGGACGAAGGACCTCAGGCGTGCTTGGGAAGCACGACCACCCGGCCGAAGAACTCGTCGATGCGGCGCACCACGTCGTTGAAGTCGTCCAGGTCGATCGGCTTCGTCACGTACGCGTTGGCCTGGAGGGTGTAGCTGCCGAGGATGTCGGTGTCGGCGTTGGAGGTGGTCAGCACGACGATCGGGATGGTGCGCAGGTCCTCGTCCCGCTTGACCTCGCCCAGCACCTGGCGCCCGTCCATCCGCGGCATGTTCAGGTCCAGCAGGATGACGTCGGGCCGCCGGGCCTCGGTGTGCCGACCCTCGCGGCGGAGGAACTCCATCGCCTCCTGGCCGTCGTTCACCACGTCGATGACCTTCTCGACGTCCGAGTCCTCGAGCGCCTCCTCGATCATCAGGACGTCACCCGGGTCGTCGTCCACCACCAGGATACGAACGGGGCTCGGGGTGCCATGGCCCATGGGAACTACCTGCTTCGTCTCGAAGGTGGAGCGTCGACGGGGAGGCCGACCGCTGGCGGGGAAATCTATCCGATCAGGAGGCGGCCGGCGTGGCCGGGTCGGCCGCCCCCGGCTCGTAGTGCAGCACGTCGGCCAGCCCGGTCACCTGGAGCACCCGGGCCACCCGCCCGGTCGCTCCGGTGACCCGCAACCAGCCGCCCGCGGCGGCGGCGACGTTGTCGCCCCGGACGAACGCGGCGATGCCGGTCGAGTCGCAGAAGGTCAGCTCGGTGAGGTCCAGCAGCAGCTCGCGGTGCCCCTCGGCGGCCAGCCGGTCGATGGCGGCGCTGAGCTCCGGCGCGGTGCTCAGATCGAGCTCACCCGCGAGCCGGAGGCGGGCCGGGCCGCCGTCCCGCCGGGCGTACGCGACGGTGAAGGTCACCGTGGCCCCTCTCGCTCCCACCGCAGGCCGGCCCTTGCAGTGCAGCAAGTATACGCAGGCCTCCCGGCGATGCCCGCACCCCGGCCGTCACCGGCCGGAGGCGGCGGAGAGCCCGCCGACCAGCACCCGGGCCCGGTCGAGAAACCGCGCGGCCCGGGGGAAGTCGCGCAGCCGCTGTCCATAGTGGTCGAGGGTGAGCCCGACCGCGCTCGCCGGGACCCGCCGGCTGACGAGGATCGCCACCAACCACTCGACGAACTCGGTGAAGAGCGTCTCGTCGTCGACGTAGAGGGCGGCGGCGAGGAAGTCGACGATGTAGCCGAGGTCGCTGACGGTCGAGTCGAGCTGCGCCGGGGTGTAGTCGCGTACCCCCGGCACCCGCTCCCGCAGGTCGGCCAGGGCGCTGTCGATCAGCTCACCGCGCCGCTTGGCCAGGCTCGCGTACTCGTCGTCGGCAAGGTGGTCGAGCCGGGCCGGCGGCACCGCGCGCAGCGTTCGCTCGTCGGCGACCAGGTCGGCCGCGGCCGGCGCGTCCGGCGCCCAGGGCACGCCGAGCACCCGGGCCCAGCGGCCGTCGCCGCCGAAGCCGCGCCCGCCCACCACCACCGGCACGTCCGAGCGGCGGCACGCCTCGATCATCCGGTGCGCGTGCGGCAGCCGCATCGGCAGCGCGCAGGCCAGAGCCACCGCGTCGGCGTCGTAGCGGTGCAGGTACGACACCAGGTGCGCGGCGGGCACGCTGGCTCCCAGGAAGGTGATCTGCCAGCCGCGCAGCCGCAGCACCTCGGCCACCAGGCGGGCCGGCAGCGCGTGCCACTCGCCGTCCATGCAGGCCACCACGACCCGGCCGCGGGTCGGACGGGGAGCGGCGTACGCGGCGACGGCGGCCACCACCCGCTCGCTGATGTGGGTGGCGGCGTGCTCCTGGGCCACGCTCCACTCGTCGCGCGCCCACCGCTCCCCCACCTCGGTCTGCGCCGGGGCGACCAGGTCCAGCAGCACCCGCTCGGCCGGCACGCCGGACTCCAGCAGCCCGAGCGCCACCTCGACGGCGGCGTGCTCGTCGGCCTCCGCCAGGCACTCCAGATAGCCGGGGAAGGCGCGGGCCGGGTCGGCCTCCGTGGTCGTCGCGGTCACCCGTCGGTCTCCCTCGGTCGGTCGGCGCCGGTCGGGCCGGGCACCGCGTGCAGGTGGCGGCCGGGGCGGCCGCCCGGACCGGTCGCCCGCAACGCGAGCACGGCGATGTCGTCGTGGTCGCCGTGGCCGAGCCAGTCACAGGTCACCTGCTCGACCCGCTCGGCCAGCGCCGGGGCCGGCATCCGGTGGCAGCCGGTCAACGCGTGGAACAGCCGCTCGGCACCGAACTGCTCGTCGCCCCGCCGGCCGCCCCGCGCCTCGGTCACCCCGTCGCTGTAGAGCAGGCAGGTCTCGCCCGGCGCGAGGTGCACGGTCACCTCGCCGATCCGGGGGTCGGGCACCACGCCGATCAGCATCCCGCTCAGCGGGACCACCTCGACCTCGCCGGAGGCCCGCAGCACCAGCGGCGGGAGGTGGCCGCCGCCGGCCAGGGTCAGGGTGAGGCTGCCGTCGCGGTGCGGGCGCACCACGCCCAGCACCATGGTGGCGAACCGGCCCTGGCCGTGCGCCTGGGTGGTCTCCAGCAGCGCGTCGTTGAGCAGCTTCAGCAGCCGTGCCGGCTGCGACTCGACCCGGTGCAGCGCGTGCAGGCACTGGCGGAGCTGGCCGGTGAACACGGCCGCCTCGACGCCCTTGCCCGAGACGTCGCCGAGGAAGAAGACCGAGCCGCCGTCGACGAGCCGGTGGGAGCCGTAGAAGTCGCCGCCGATCCGCAGCCCGGCCTGCGCCGGCCGGTAGGCGGTGCCCCACTGCACGCCGGTGGCCGGTGCCGGCTCGACGGGCAGCAGGCTCGCCTGGAGGGTGTCCGCGACCTCGGCCTGGTCGCGGTAGAGCACGGCGGTGGTCAGCGCGGCGCCGGCCCGGGCCGCGAAGGCGCGGACCAGGTCGAGGTCCGCCTCGTCGTACCAGCGGCCGGCCCGGCGGGCGACCACCAGCACCCCGGCCGGGGTCTCCCGGCCCGGCAGCGGCACCACCCGCGCGGTGGCGCCCGCCGCGTCGAGACCGGGCAGCCAGCCGGCCGCGACGGCCTGCTCGACCAGCCAGTCCAGGGCGTGCGGCTCGGCACCGCCGAGGCCCTCCTCGATCGCGGCCGGCAGCGCCGTGGTCGCGAGCACGCCGCTGTCCACGGCGGGACCCTCGTCGTCGGCGCGGACCGCGCGCCACCAGCGGACCCGGCCGGAACGCGGGGCCAGCACCAGCACCGCGACGTCGGCCACGGTCGGCACGGCCAGCCGGACCACCGCGGCGGCGGCCCGGTCGGGATGCAGAGGGTTGCCGAGCTTCTCGCCCACCACGGCGAGGAACGCCGAGCGGGCCCGCTCGGCGAGCAGGGCGTCGGCGCGACTGACGCTCTCGGTGACGTCCTCGACGTACCAGCAGCGGCGGCCCGCGGAGAGCGGAACCCGCCGCAGCCGGAGCCGCCGGCCGTGATGGGTGAACTCGCCCGGGTCGTCGGAGAGCAGCGCGGGAACGCCGGCCGCGGCGAGCACCTCGCCGGGCGCCACCTCGGGGACCAGCCGCTCGGCGACCGGGCTGACGTGCCGCACCACCCCGTCGGCGCCGCAGACGATGAGGCCCTCGCGGAAGTGCTCCACCACCTCCGACCAGTCGGGGGTGGCCGGACCGCGGTCGGGGGCCAGGGGCGGCAGGGCCGGCACGGCGGCGGACCACGCCGCAGCCCGTCTGGCACTCGGCGTGGAGATCCGTCCGTCGCCCGGGTCGGCACCCCTGACGTCGGCAGCAGTCACCAGCTGAGCCCCACTCCTTTTTCGCCCCACTCCTTGTCGATACCCGCGGTCGACCGCAAACGGCGCCTGTGGTCAAATCTCTTCGCCCCACCCTACGCCGGTGTGCCGGGATCGCCACTCCACCGCCCGTGCTCCGGCCTGCGGTCGCGCCACCCGGCGGACCGGTTCCGGGGTTGTTACGATCCGGAACGACCCGGCCCGACCGGCAGCCGCGGAAAGGCGTGATGGTGGCATCCCAACGGAGAAGGCCCGAGGCGACGCCGCTGAGCATCTCCGTGGACCGGTCGGACCCCGCGGCCCCGGCCATCAGGGTCGGCGGTGACCTGGCGTTCACCACGGCCGCCCCGCTGCGCGCCGAGGTCGACCGGCTGCTGGCCGGGAAACCCGGGACGCTCGTGCTGGACTTCCGCGACCTGCTCTTCATCGACAGCACCGGCCTGTCGGTGATCGTGCACGCCTGGCGGGAGGGTCAGCAGGTGGGCACCGCGATCCAGCTCCGTGAGCCGCCCCGCTTCCTGTCGACCATCCTCGACATGACCGGGGTCACCGGCCTGCTGGCCCGGCCGCAGCCGGACGGCCGGTCGGAGCGGCCCGTCACGGGCTCGTCGGCCTTTGCCTGAGCACCCCGGGGTTTCCCGCACCGGCCCGAGCTGGGAACATGGCCGTATGCCCGCGCAGCTGTTGACCATCGAGGTGGACCAGCTCGACGGCGGACGGGTCCGGCTCCGGCTGACCGGCGAGCTGGACTTCGACACCGCGCCGGAGCTCGTCGTCGCCGCCGCCGAGCTGCGCCGCGACGGCTACCAGGAGCTGCTGCTCGACTTCGCCGGCGTGGCGCTCTGCGACTCCTCCGGCCTCAGCGCCCTCGTGGTCATCCACCGGGCGGGCGCCGGCGCGGTACGGCTGCACGGCGTGAGCCCGCAGCTGCGTCAGCTGCTGGACCGCACCGGGCTGGCCGAGCTGCTGGCCGTCCCGCCGCCCGCGCAGCCCGGGGAGACCCGCGAGGTCGGCTGACCGCCGCGCCGGAAACGGGGGTGGCCCAGGCGCCGGCCGGGGTCGGGCCGCCCCAGGCGTCGGCGTACCAGGCGTT
>NZ_JBSSLX010000084.1:0-22528 GCF_053890995.1 Micromonospora sp. I033
CCAGTTCGGCGGCCACCGCGGCCGGCGGTGGGGCGGGCCGCAGGTCGGCGAGCAGCGCCCGGCACTGCCGCTCGTCCAGCGGGCGCAGCCGGTGGGCGGGGAGGTCGCGGGCCGCCGCACCGCCCGCGGCGAGCAGGAGGGCGACCGGCAGCCGGCACAGCCGGCGGGCCACGACGGCGAGCGTCTCGGCGGTCCCCGGGTCGCCGGCGTCGACGTCGTCCATCGTGCACAGCAGCGGACGGTCGCGGGCGGCGGCGGCCAGCAGGGCGAGCACGGCGGTGGCCAGGGTCAGCCGCTGGGCGTCCGGGCAGCCGTCGCCGGCCAGCGCGCGCCGCAGCACCCGCCGTTGCCGGTCCGGCAGCGACCCGACCCGGTCGAGCACCGGGTCGAGGAGGCGTTGCAGGCCCGCGTACGGCAGGGTCGCCTCGTCGGCGAGGCCGGCGCCGGCGAGGACCGCCCGCGCACCGGCGTGCTGCCGCGCGTACCCCAGCATCGCGCTGCGGCCGGAACCGGGCTCGCCGTGGAACAGCAGCGCGCCGCCGCCGGCGTCGTCGAGCAGGCGGCGGGCCGACCGGCACTCGTCCTCACGGCCGTGCAGGGTTATTTGCACTCTGAATGCAGTAACCACGCATCCAGTTTCACCTATCGGTAACCTCTTCGAAAAGAGGTGGCCCGGTCGGATCCGCCAGGAGCGCCGCGACGGTACGGGCCATCACCGCGCGGGCCGGGCCCACGCCGAGCCCCAGGCCGTCGCGCAGCATCGACCAGGCCGACCACATGCTCGCCGCCACCAGGGCGTGCACCAGCTGCTCCCGCCCCGGCCCGGCCCCGTCCAGCTCGGCGGCGAAGAGCTGCTCGACCTCGTCGCGCACCCGGTCGATGTGCTTGCGGCGGTTGCGGTGCAACTGCGGCGAGAGCGGCTCGCGCAACTGCGCCGCCCGGGCGGACGGCGCGATGAGTTGCAGCAGCCGGGCCCGCTGGCGGCAGTACGCGTCGACACGCTCCGCCAGCGGCAGCGCCGCCGAGATCGGCCGCCACGCGGCGTCCTGCCGGCGCAGCAGCTCCTCGCCGCTGGCCTCGAACAGGGTCTCCATGTCCTTGAAGTTGGTCCACAGGGTGCGGAGCGAGACGCCGGCCCGCTCGGCGATCCGGTCGCCCGTCGGGCGCAGGTCACCCTCGGCGATGAGGGCGAGGTGCGCCTCGACGATCGCGGCCCGGGTGCGGGCGGCCCGCGCCGTCCGTCCGTCGACCCGGCCCGGGGAACCGGTGCCGCCCATCGCGCCCGCCTCCCCCACGCACGCCGAGTCTGGACACGCCCCGCACGGCGGGGCGGCCGCCGCGGCGGCCGCCCCGGGGCGAGGCTCAGGAGCTGGGACAGGTGTTGCGGTACTCCTCGATGGCCAGTCCGCTCGGGCCCGGGCAGAGGAACTGCTCGTACCGGGTGTCGTTGTCCACGAAGCGCTTCAGCCAGGCCACCATCTGCTTGGCCGTCGGCGTGTTGACCGTCTGCGGGAAGAAGTGGTCCGCCGCGTTCAACTCCAGGTACGCCTTCTCCGACGTGGCCGGGATGCTCGTGTAGAAGGGCTCCGAGTGGGAGGCGACCGGGGCGATCGAGTCGGACTCGCCTCCGATGATGAGCGTCGGGACGCGTACCTCGGTCCAGGTCTTGTCCAGGTTCCACGGCGCGAGCGGAACGGCGGCCTGCAGGGTCGGCCGGTCGGCGGCGGCTTCCAGGCTGCCGCCGCCGCCCATCGAGTGCCCGGCCACGGCGAGCCGGGTGGCGTCGATCCGGCCCCGCACCGCGCTGCGCTCCACCAGGTAGTCGAGCGCGGCGAGCAGCTGGGCTCCGCGGCTGGCCGGCTGGTCGAAGCGGCTGTTCGTCTCGATGCCGATGACCACGAAGCCGTGCGACGCGATCCGCGGCCCGAGCCAGGAGAGGCTGGACCACGCGGCGGTGTAGCCGGGCGAGATGGCAATGGCCCCGAAGGTGCCCTCGCTGGTGCTGGTCGGGTAGTAGATGGACCCGCCGCCGAACCCCGTCACGCTCAACGAGGAGACGCTGTACGACGAGGTGGCGAAGGGGCCGCGGCTGGCCTCCAGGATGGCGCTGGTCGGCGCGGGGCCGCGCTCGTAGGGGTTGTCGGCGGCCTGCGCGCCGGCGGGGACGGCCAGGGCGCCGCCGGCGGCCAGGACGGCCGCCACGCCGAGTCGGGCCAGGGCGCGGACGGCGTTACGGGGACGGGTGGTGGTGGCTGATCGCACGTCGGTTGCTCCTTGTCGGGTCGGAGATCCATCGACATGCGTCAGTATTGGAGTCGCCGCCCCGCGCCCGCATCGGTGAAATCACCAGTCGTCGCGCCGGGCGGCCCGCGGCGCGGTGACCTGACCGTGACGTGGACAGTGGACGATGGAGCGATGCAGCTCACCCGACGGAACCTGCTCGGCGTGACCGCGGCGGCCGGCGTGACCGGCCTGGCCACCGGCTGCGAGCCGGAGCAACGGGAGGCAGCCGGGCCGGCGGCGAGCGCCGCACCGACCCTGGATCCGGCGAGCTGGGACAGCGTACGGGCCCAGTTCGCGCTCGACCGCAGCCGCGCGCACCTGGCCACCTTCGTCTTCGCACCCCACCCGGCCCCGGTGCGCGCCGCCGTCGCCGCGCACCGCGACGCGCTCGACCGGGACGCGATGGGCTACCTGGGCGCCAACGAGGAACGGCTCGACGGCGCGGTGCTCGGAGCGGCCGCCCGCCACCTCGACACCCGGCCCGACCAGATCGCGCTGACCGACTCGACCACCATGGGCCTCGGGCTGGTCTACACCGCGGTCCGGCTGCGGCCGGGCGAGGAGGTGCTCACCACCGAGCACGACTTCTACGCCACCCACGAGTCGCTACGGCTGCGGGCCGAGCGGGACGGGGTGACCGTGCGCCGGGCACGCCTCTACCGGGATCCGGCGGTGACCACCGTCGACGAGATGGTCGGCAACCTGGCGGCGGCGCTCTCCCCCCGCACCCGGGTGGTCGCGCTGACCTGGGTGCACTCCAGCACCGGCGTGAAGCTGCCGGTCCGGCAGCTCGCCGAGGCGGTCCGCGCGCGCAGCCCCGAGGCGCTGGTCTGCGTCGACGCGGTGCACGGTTTCGCCGCCGACGCGGCGACGCCGGAGCAGCTCGGGTGCGACGTGCTGGTCTCGGGCTGCCACAAGTGGCTGCTCGGGCCGCGCGGCACCGGGCTGGTCTGGGGCAGCACCCGGGCGTGGAGCCGGATGACCCCGGTCATCCCCACCTTCGACCGGCGCAGCATCGGCCGCTGGCTGTTCGCCGGCACGCCCGGGCAGCCGACGCCGCCGGGGCCCGCGCACACGCCGGGCGGTTACCACAGCTTCGAGCACCGGTGGGCGCTCGCCGACGCGTTCGAGTTCCACCACCGGATCGGTCCGGCCCGGGTCGCCGAGCGGAACCGGGAACTGGCGGACCGGCTCAAGGAGGGCCTCGCCGGCATCCGGGGGATCCGGCTGGTCACCCCGCGCGCGGCCGAGCTGTCCGCCGGGGTCGTCTGCTGCGCCGTGCCCGACATTCCGGTGGGTGAGGCGGTGGGCCGGCTGTACGCCGCGAACGTGATCGCCAGCAGCACCCCGTACAGCCCGTCCCACCTGCGCTTCGGCGCGACCATCGCGAACAGCGAGGCCGATGTCGAGGCGGCGCTCAAGGCGGTGCGCGGGCTGGTGTGAGCCGGATCCCCCGCGGCCGTCAGGTGTGCCGTCGCCCTTTCGGGGAATGGCACGCCGGCGGGGCGGCGAGCGGGCGACGGAGGTCAGGTGGGCAACGGGAGGCAGGAACCGGGCGAGCCGCGCGCGGGCACCGCCGATCCCCGGCGCGCCTCGGCGGAGGGTGACCGGCGGCAGCCTGTCGCGCACCACAGCGCCCCGACGATGTCCGACCCGGACGTGGTCCTCCAGGTCCCCCACCTGCGGGTCGACGACGTCTGCGTCGAGGGCGACGACCTGGACGCCCACGTGTCGCTGCGCGCCCGGCTGGGCAGCCTGCTTCAGCTGGACGTCGGGATGCAGGCCCGGCTGGGCACGGTGCGGGTCGACCTCCGGGGCGTGACGACGGAGGCGATGCTGGAGGTCCGGCTCGACGAGCTGAACGCCATCCTCGACCGGGCCCTGAGCACCGTCGACCGCAACCCCCAGATCATCGAGGCGGTGGTGGGGACCGTCGACACCACGGTCGACCAGGAGGGCCGGGCCGTGCAGCAGTCGCTCGGCCCGCAGGAGTCGCCGTCCCGGACGTTCCAGGAGGCGGCCGACGCCGCGGGCGGGGCGACCGGCCCGCCGGGGCGTACGGCGTGGCGGCGGATGAGGAAGCTCGCCGGGGACGGCCGGCCGCTGCGCCGGGTCGCGGCACGGCTGCTTCCGCGCTCCGAACCCCGACCGGGGTGCGACCGGTGACCTGCCGGCCGGCCTACTCCTCCAGGTCGGTGCGCGGGACCAGGTCCGGCGACCAGCGGAAGTCGTAGCGCGGCGCGGCTACCGACTGGGCGAAGGCGGCCGACGCGGCGGGCGAGCTCACGATCCGCCAGTCCAGTTCCTTGTCTACCTCGAACCAGATGAGCCCGATGACGTCCCGGTGCTTCGGCAGTGTCCGGAAGGTCTCCCGGATCCACTCGGCCTTACGCCCGCCGGCGCCCGAGGCGCCGGTCTCGGTGACGACCAGCGGTCGCCGGCTGAAGGTGCGGATCTCCGCGATGGTGGGGCCGAAGATGGCGTCGAAGGACCAGTAGGCCGACCAGACCCCGGTGCCGTAGTAACCGGTGGCGCCCACCCAGTCGACGTAGTCGTCGCCCGGGTACAGGTCGGCCAGGTTCGCGGTCGTCTTGCTCCACCGGGCGTTCGGGCTCCACACCCAGATGACGTTTGTGGCCCCGGCCCGCTCGAAGAGGTCGTGCACGTGCCGCCACGCCTGGACGTACTCGCCGGGGCGGTTGCCGTTGGCCTTCTCGCACCACGGATACCAGTCACCGTTCATCTCGTGGGCGAACCGGATGGCGACCGGGTAGCCGAGCGACTTCACACCCTCGGCCCAGGAGCGCAGGTAGCCGTCGAAGTCGCCGCTCACGATCCGTGACAGCCGGTAGTGCGGCTGGGTGGAGCGGACCCGGTCGACCTGGCGGATGGTCAGCTTCTTCTGCTTGCGGGCCGCCTCGTCCACGCGGTAGTCCCAGGGCTCCCAGCCCAGCATGGGCAGCATGCCGCGGTCCTTGATCCGGTCGAAGAGCATCCGGTCGAAGGTCGCGGACGCCCAGCCGGCGCCGAAGAGCATCACCTGCGGCTGGCGCCTCGCCGCCGCGGCGAAGCGGTCCGCCGCGGTGAAGTCGTACGGCCCTTTGTCGGTCATCACGCCGAAGAACGTCTTGCCGGCGGGCGGGAAGAGTTCCGGGGCCGGTTGGAGTGGGGGGCCGTCGGCGCCGGCTGGCACCACCGCACCGGACTCGGCTCTCGTCGGCGGGCCGGGCGCGGCACCCTTCCCGCCCCCGCTCGTGGTGACCGGCGCCAGGGCGAAGGCGTACGCGAGCAGCAGCGCGGTGGTCACCGCCATGAGCACCCGCGGCCAGGTCAGCCGTACCACGTCTTCTCCACCGCCATTCGCGCCGCCGGCGCGGGGCGTTCCTCGCCGGCGCCGGCTATACCTTATTGTCCCCTTATGTCCGAAGCCTAGTCCTCCAGCTTCGTGCGCAGGAGCAGGTCGGGAGACCAGCTGAACTGGTAGCGACGATCGGCGACCGCCGTGGCGAAGGCCTGCGCCACGGCCGGGGAACTGACGATGCGCCAGTCCAGTTCCTTGTCCACCTCGAACCAGATGAGGCCGATGATGTCCGGGTGCCGCGGCAGCGCCCGGAAGGCGTCGGTGATCCATTCGGCCTTGCGCCCGGTGGCGTCGGAGGCCCCGGTTTCCGTGATGACCAACGGTTTCCCGCTGAACCCGCGGATCTCGGTGATGGTGGGGCCGAAGATCGAGTCGAAGGACCGGTAGTCCGTGTAGGCCCCGATGCCGTAGTAGCCCGTGACACCCACCCAGTCGACGTAGTGGTCGCCCGGATACCACCCGGACAGCTTCGGCTGCGACGCGTCCCACCGGGCGTTCGGGCTCCACACCCAGGTCACGTTGGTGACCCCCGCCGCGCGGAACAGGTCGTGCACGTGCCGCCACGCCGCGACGTACTCGCCGGGCCGGTTGCCGTTGCTCGCCTCGGACCACGGATACCAGTCGCCGTTCATCTCGTGCGCCAGGCGGATGGCCACGGGGTACCCCAGAGACCTGATCCCCTGGGCCCAGGACCGCAGGTAGGGGTCGAAGTCCCCGGCCGTGATGCGGGACAGCCGGTAGGCGGGCTGGTTCGACCTGATCTCGTCGATCTGCCGGACCGGCAGGTTCTTCTCCCGGGCCGCCTTGTCCACCCGGTGGTCCCACGGTTCCCAGCCCAGCATCGGCAGCATGCCCCGGCTGCTGATGCGGTCGAACAGCGTCCGGTCGAAGGCGTCCACGTTCCACGACGCGCTGAACAACATCACCTGCGGCTGCTGTTTCGCGGCCGCCGTGAACGAGTCCAGCACCGCGAAGTCGTGCGGGCCCTTGTCGGTCATGACACCGATGAACGCCTTCCCGGCCGGCGGGAAGAGTCCCGCAGCCGGCCGGGGTGCGGCGGCCGGCTCGGCCGTGGCGGGCGGGTCCGGCCGGCGCTCCTCCCGGCCGCCGACCACGGCGGTCGGCGCCACGGCGACCGCGTAGGTCAGCAGCAGGGCTCCGGTCAGCACCAGCAGGGCCCGCCCGGCGGTCAACCTGTTCACCGTCAGCCCTCCGTGCGGGGGAACGTGTTCGGCGACCAGGTGACCTGGTAGCGAGGGGCGGCGACCGCGTCGGCGAAGGCCGTGGCCACGGCCGGGGAGCTGACGATGCGCCAGTCGAGTTCCTTGTTCACCTCGAACCAGATCAGCCCGATGATGAACGGGTACCTGGGCAGGGTCTGGAAGGCCTCCCTGATCCACTCGGCCTTGCGCCCGATGTGGTCGGAAGCCCCGGTCTCGGTGACGACCATCGGCTTCCTGGTGAAGGAGCGGATCTCGGTGATGGTCTTCGAGAAGACCTCGTCGAAGGAGAGGTACGGCGCGAAGTCGTACTTGCCGTAGTAGCCCGTGACGCCCACCCAGTCCACGTAGTCGTCGCCCGGGTAGTAGGTGGCGATCTGAGGCGTCAGGTCGGTGTACCGGACGTTCGCGCTCCACACCCAGGTGACGTTCGTGGCCCCCGCCGCCCGGAACACGTCGTGCACGTGGCGCCAGGCCTTCACGTAGTCACCCGGCTGGTTGCCGTTGACCAGCTCGCACCACGGGTACCAGTAGCCGTTCATCTCGTGGGCGAAGCGGATGGCCACCGGGTAACCCAGTGACTTGATCCCTTCCGCCCAGGACCGCACGTAGGTGTCGAACTCTCCCCCGGCGATCCGGGACAACCGGTAGGTGGGTTGGGCCGATCGGACCGCGTCGATCTGCTGGGCGGTCAGCTTCTGCTGCCGGGCCTTCTCGTCCAGCCGGTAGTCCCAGGGCTCCCAGCCCAGCATCGGCATCATGCCGCGGTCGCGGATCCGGTCGAAGAGCGTCCGGTCGAACGTGGCGGACGCCCACCCCTCGCTGAAGAGCATGACCTGCGGCTGGCGTCCGGCCGCCGCCGCGAACCGGTCCACGGGCGCGAAGTCGTGGGGCCCCTTGTCGGTCATGACCCCGACGAACGTCTTTCCCGCCGGCGGGAAGGGCGCTCGGGGCCGGGCCACCTTCGCCTCCGCCGTCACCGCTCCGCCCCGGCCCTCGGCGCCGACGGTGGGCGCCACGGCGAAGGCGTACGTGAGCAGCAGCGCGCCCGTCAGCACCAGCACGATCCTCGGAAAGGTGAACCTGATCATCGCAGCGCCTCCTCGGCCGCGACCCGGGACCGGGGCGGATGGACCTCCTCGGCCTCCGCGCGAGCGGGGGCGGGCACGACCACCTCGTCCTCCGGCTGGTCGGTGGCCCGCAGGTTCGAGGCGAGCGCGATCAGCGGCGGACCGAGACCGGTCAGGAGGGTCAGGACGGGCCACACCCGCAGCAGGGGCGAGCTGTTGTCCAGCACGAAGCTCGCGCCGAGCAGGGCGGCGGAGACGCCCGCCCAGCAGAGGTGCAGCCGGAACGTGCGGATCGACTCGACGGTGCGCAGCCTCCCCTTGGCCGTCACCACGAACCCGAGTTTGCGGCGCAGCAGGGCGGTGAACCCGGCGGCCACGTAGACGGGGCCGGCGAACAGCGCCAGCGCCATGCCGACCATGCCGATCTCCTCCCGTTCGTGCGGGGCGATGTTGAAGCGGCGCAGCCAGAGCCACAGCACGAACCAGGTGCCGAAGGTCGACCCCCAGAGCACCGACCACACGGTGACGTCGAGCTGCGCCGAACCGACCCCGGTGAGCAGGTACAGGGCGGTGGCGAGGTTGCCCAGCAGGAGGCTGATCGCGACGCTCGGGTAGTAGAACTGGAGCAGGCGGTACTGCCAGCGCCGCCGGGACGGCAGCTCGCGCGGCGCGCGCAGCTCCCGCCGGACGAGGATCTCGCAGATCCCGGCGGCCCAGCGCTTCTGCTGGTTGAAGTAGTCCGCCCACGAGGTCGGGCCCTCGCCGATGGCCACCACGTCGGGCGTGTAGACGCCCTTCCACTTGTTGCCCGTCTCCGGGTTGGTCGCGGCGTGCACGCGGATGCTGGTCAGGTGGTCCTCGATGATGGAGTCCTGGTAGCCGCCGATGGTCCGCCAGGCCGCCGGCCGGTAGAGGTGGCCGGTGCCGGTCAGCAGCGGCGCGTCCAGCCCGTTGCCGCCGCGGGCGATGAGGCCGTTGTAGAGGTACTGCTGCACGGAGGCGCCGTGCGCCACGAAGTTCTGGTGCATGTTGCCGTACACCTGGGGGGTCACCACGAAGGCGACGTCCGGGTCACGGAAGTAGCCGAGGGTGCGTTCGAGGAAGTTGGGCAGCGGCACGTGGTCCGGGTCGACGTTGGCCACCACGTCGTACCGGTCCTCGTTCTCTGCCCGCCAGGCGTTGTGGTTGCCGGACTTGGTCCGCGCCCGGAACTCCCCGCCGGGCTGGTTGTACTCCGGCCGGCCCTTGCGGCTGAAGTGGTGGACGCCGAGCCGCTCGGCCATCTCCTTCACCGCGGGGTCGTCCCCCTCGTCGAGGATCCAGACGTCGACCCGTCCGCAGTAGACGATCTGCCGCAGGCGCCGCAGCGTCCGCTCCGCCACGTCGAGCGGTTCCTTGCTGGGCACGATCGTGGTGAGCAGCGCCACCCGCAGGCCGACCGGCGGGTCGACCGGCACCGGGTCCCGGGCGTGGAACGCGAACACCCACACCACCACGTTCTGCGCCAGGCGGATCAACTCGACGCCGACGACCACGCAGAAGCCGAGCCGGGCCGCGATCGTCTCCCAGCCGCCGGGCCCGACGAGGCCGGGGCCGGGCACGTGCTGGGGCAGCAGCAGCCAGCCGACGAACAGCAGCCCGGCCGCGCTGTTGACCAGCACGAGCAGGGTCAGCACCAGCCGCGCCGCGGGCGAGGCGACGTGCCGGAATTCCACCGCCGCCCCCGGGTGCCGCGGCGCGACCAGCGGCCCGGCGGTGGCGCCGCACCTGGCGTACGCCAGGCGGGCTCCGATGTTCAGCTGCCGGCGGTCCGGTCCCTTCCGGCCGGGCGGACCGACCGGGGCGATCACCGGCGGACGGTTGCCCGGTGCGCCGGTCCGGGACGGGCGTGTATCGGCGGCGATGGCCACGTTTCCCCCATGGTGCTCTCGCCACGAACCCGACCGAGGCTGATCCTGCGCGGGTAGTGGGGCTGGAAAGGTACTGATCGGTCAGCGGGCGGTGCGCTCGTCCACCAGAAGGGCCAGCGTGAACCCGGTCGGGTGCCAGACCTGCGCCACCTGGTATCCGGTCCTGAGCAGCCGCTCCGTCGCGTCCCCGAAGGGCGGCACGGGGTCTCTGCTCTCGCCGGGGCGGATCACCCACACCCGCCGGACGCCCGACAGGCACCCGGCACAGCCGTGCGGCGGCGCGGCGGCGAGCACGTCCGTCGGGCGCCGGTCCGCGGGCAGGTAGCGGGCCACCAGGTTCCGCGCGTCCGCGTCGCCGTAGACCACGCCGTCGCCGGCCAGCCGCCGGGCGCCGATGATCTCGGCGACCTCGTGGGGGGCCTGCCCGTGCCCGTCCGGTGCCCGTGCGGCCGCCTGGGCCGGCACGCCGGCCAGGGCCAACGCCGCCAGCGCCACCACCCACCAGCCGGCGCGCACCCGGGACAGGGCGGCCGCGGCCAGCGTCGCCCAGGCCGGCAGCGTGAAGAGCAGGGCCGCCGGCGACCAGACCTGCGCCACCTGGGCGAGGAGCAGCAGGCCGAGCGGCGGCACCACCGCCCACGCGGTGCAGACGGCCGCGGCGTGCCGCAGCGGGAGGCTGAACAGGGCCAGGCCGAGCAGCACCGCGCCCAGGGCGGCGACGCCGAACAACTCGCCGGGGGTCGCGGCCAGGGCGGACAGGTCGGGCCGGGCCGCGGGTGCGATCTGCCCGCCGGCGCGTACCCCGGACCAGAGCAGTGCGGCGGTGGGCAGCAGGCCGAGGAACGCGGCGGCCAACCACCGGCCCGCCGCCCCGCGCCGGAAGGCGAGGACGACCCAGCCGTGGCCGACGAGCAGCAGGAGCGCCACCGCGTGGCACAGGCCGAGCAGGACCACCGCGCCGGCGTACGGGGCGAGGCGGCGCAGGCTCGGCCGGTCCAGGGCGGGGAGCAGGAACCAGGTGGCCAGCACCGCGGCGAACAGCGCCAGCGCGTACGGCTGGGCCTCCTGCCCGTACCGGGTGACGCTCGGCAGCAGGGCGAAGATCACCCCGGCCAGGACGCCCGTGCCCGGCGCGAACATCCGGGCGGCCAGCGCGCCGACCAGCGCCGCGGCCGCCGCCACGGCGAGCAGGGACGGTACGCGCAGCGCGAGGTCGGAGGCGCCGAACGCCGCCGCCCAGGCGCGCATCAGCAGGTGGTAGGGCACGAGCGTGACGTCGCCGCCGGGCAGCCCGTCCGGCCAGGGGGAGGTGGCGGCGCGCCAGGTCGCCAGCTCCGCCAGACGCAGGCCGGGCGTGCCGACCCCCACGACGCCGAGCGCCCCGGTCAGCAGCGCCGGCAGCAGCCACGCGGCGAGTCGCCACCGGGAGGTGTCGGCCGCGGGACGGTGGGCGCGGCCCCGGGCTCCGACCGTCCGCTCCTCGCCCCACGGGTCCTCGACCCGGATCTCCCCCGGCCCGAGCCGGGGCAGGACCATGGTGTCCGCGTCCATCATCGTGATTCACGCATCCCTGTGGGTGCCGGCGACCTGGTTCCAGCCGCCCCGGGGCAGCGCCGATCGGCGTGCTCGCGACGATGCGACCGCGTGGCGCGGCCGGCACCGGGAGTCCCCGGGTCGAGGACTGGATGACATCGTGGAGCTTAGTAAGCCACCCCGACATAGCTCTCATATACGACGAAACGGGCGACCCGATACCCCGGACGGGGGAGGCCGCCCAGGCCACCCGGATCGCGCACCTCCCTCGGGCACGATGTCGAGGAGGGCCGGGGCGGCCCGGGGAGGGGCGAGGGTGAAGGCGCTGGTCTGGCGGGGCGTCGACGACCTGGCCGTGACCGAGGTCCCGGACCCGCAGCTCCGCAACGAACAGGACATGATCGTCCGGGTACGCAAGAGCGTCACCTGCGGCTCCGACCTGCATCTGATCGGCGGCCGCCTCCCGTTCACGGCGCGCGGTGACGTGCTCGGGCACGAGTTCCTCGGCGAGGTGGTCGAGATCGGGCCCCGGGTGCGCCGGCACCGGGTGGGCGACCGGGTGGTGGTCTGCTCCGCCGTCTCCTGCGGCCGGTGCTGGTACTGCCGCCGGCAGGAGTTCTCGCTGTGCGACAACGGCAACCCCGACGCGGCCCACGCCGAGCAGGCGTCGGGCTTCGCCTCCGGCGGCTGCTACGGCAACGCGCACGCCCGCGGCGGGTTCGCCGGCAGCCACGCCGAGTACGTCCGGATCCCGTACGCCGACCAGGGCGCCTTCCCGGTGCCGGACGGGGTGGCCGACGAGCGGGCGCTGTTCGCCTCCGATGCCGCCCCGACCGGCTGGATGGGGGCCGACCTCGGTGGCGTCCGACCGGGTGACGTGGTGGCGGTGTGGGGTGCCGGCGCCGTCGGTCAACTGGCCGCGCGGGCTGCCGTGCTGCTGGGCGCGGCGCGGGTCGTCGTGATCGACCGCCTGACCGACCGGCTCCGGATGGCCGAGCGACACCTCGGGGTCGAGACCCTCGACTACGAGACCCAGGACGTCGGCGGGGAGCTGCGGGAACGCAGCGGCGGGCGGGGCCCGGACGTGTGCGTCGAGGCGGCCGGCACGGCGCTGCGCGGTGGCGGCCCCCGGTTCCGGTACGACCGCGTCAAGCGACAGCTCCGGCTGGAGTCGGACCCACCCGTCGCCGCCCGCGAGGCCGTCCACCACTGCCGCAAGGGCGGCAGCGTCTTCCTCCTCGGGGCCTCCGCCGATCTTGTGGACAGGTTCCCCCTCGGGGCCGTGCTGAGCAAAGGCCTCACCCTGCGCGGCGCCCACCAGCACGGCCACCGGTACATCCCCATGCTGCTGGAGCGGATGGCCCGCGACGAGCTGGTCACCGAGCACCTCGCCACCCACACGATGCCGCTCGGCCAGGCGCCGCTCGGCTACGACCTGTTCCGGAACCGGCACGACGGCTGCGTCCGCGCCGTCTTCGAGCCGTGACCACCGGGCCGGCACCTCGTGCCGGTCGGGCGTCCCGTGTCGGTCGGCTCACTTCAGCGCACGAAACTTTGCACACTCTGCAAGATCGCCTGTAGGGTCGCCCGGTGATCCCCGACAGCCCTCCCGCCGACGGCGGCCTGCGCGACCGCAAGAAGCGGCGGACCCGCACCGCGCTGGCCACCGCCGCGTTGCGCCTGGTCGCCGAGCACGGTCTCGACCAGGTGACCGTCGAGGAGATCAGCGCGGCGGCCGACGTCTCCTCCCGGACCTTCTTCAACTACTTCCCGAGCAAGGACGACGCGCTCATCGGCGACCAGGCGCTGCTCAACGCCCGGTTCGTGGCGCGCTTCGCCGAGGTGCCGCCGGAGGTGCCCGCCCTCGCGGCCATCCGCGCGGCGCTCGCCGAGGTGATCGAGGAGATGCAGGAGGACCGCGAGCTGTGGTTGCTCCGGATGGACGTCGTCATGCGCAACCCGGCCCTGCTGCCGCGCCTGGTCGCCGCCGGCGCCGAGGCGGAGCGGGCGATGATCGACGTCGTCGCCGCCCGGGTGGGCGTACCCGGGGACCACGGGTTCCCCGCCCTGCTCACCAACGTCACCGGCGCCGCGTTCCGCACCGCCATGCTCCGCTGGGCGGCCACCGCCGGCGCCCGACCCCTCGCCGACCTGGTCGACGAGGCCTTCGACACCCTCGCCGCCGGCCTGCCGGACCCCGGCCCGGCGCCCGACCCGTCCCGCACCCCGAGTTGAGGAACCGCATGTCCGTACCCACCGCGCCCGCCGACGCCGCCGAGGTCGGCCCGGCCCGCATGCCCGCCGCGAAGTACTCCAGGCCCTCTCCGGCCTCATGGTGGGCATGTTCGTGTCGATCCTCGCGTCCACGGTGGTGGCGAACGCGCTGCCGCGCATCATCGCCGACCTGAACGGCAGCCAGACCGTCTACACCTGGATCGTCACCACCGAGCTGCTGGCCATGACGGCGACCGTGCCGCTCTGGGGCAAGCTGGCCGACCTCTACAGCAAGAAGCTGCTCATCCAGTCGTCCCTGGGCCTGTTCGTGGTCGGCTCGCTGATCGCCGGCCTCACCCCGAACGTCGAGGTGCTGCTGGTGAGCCGGATCGTGCAGGGCGTCGGCGCCGGCGGCATGACCGCGCTGGCCACCATCGTGATGGCCGCCATGATCCCACCGCGCGAACTCGGTCGGTACGCGGGCATCTTCGGCGCCGTCTTCGGCGTCGGCACCATCGCCGGGCCGCTCATCGGCGGGGTCCTGGTCGACACCTCCTGGCTCGGCTGGCGCTGGTGCTTCCTGATCGGCGTCCCGTTCACCCTGCTGTCGATCTTCCTGCTCCAGCGGACCCTGCACCTGCCGGTCGTCCGCCGCGAGGTGCGGATCGACTGGCTCGGCGCCGCTCTCATCACCACCGGTGTCTCGCTGCTGCTGGTCTGGTCGTCGCTGGCCGGGCAGAAGTTCGCCTGGGCCTCCGGCTGGACGGCGCTGATGGTCGTCGGCGGCGTCGCGGTGCTGGCGGTGGCGGTGTTCGTCGAGTCCCGTGCCGCCGAGCCGATCGTCCCGCTGGACATCTTCCGGAACCGGACCGTCTCGCTGGCCACCGTGGCCAGCGTCCTGGTCGGCGTGGCGATGTTCGGCGGCACCGTCTTCCTGTCGCAGTACTTCCAGATCTCCCTGGGCAAGTCGCCGACCGTGGCCGGTCTCATGAGCCTGCCGATGATCTTCGGGCTGCTGGTGTCCTCGACCGTCGCCGGACAGCTCATCACCCGGTACGGCCGCTGGAAGATCTTCCTGGTCGCCGGCGGGGCCGTCATGACGGCCGGGATGCTGCTGCTCGGCACCATCGGCGCCGGCACCAGCGTGGTCGTCCTCTCGGTCTACATGGCGGTGCTCGGCGTCGGCGTCGGCATGCTGATGCAGAACCTGGTGCTGGCGGCCCAGAACGACGTGCCCGCCCAGGAACTCGGCGCGGCCACCTCCGTGCTGACCTTCTTCCGCAGCATGGGCGGCGCGATCGGGGTCAGCGCCCTCGGCGCCGTCCTGGCCAACCGGGTCACCGCCCTGATGACCGAGCGGCTCGGCCCGGCCGCGGCCGGGGGTGGCTCCTCCGCCGCCGTGCCGGACCTCTCCGCGCTGCCCGAGCCGGTGCTGCGGATCGTGCAGGACGTCTACGGCACCGCCACCGCCGAGTTGTTCCTGGTCGGTGCGCCGCTGGCCCTGCTCGCGATGGTCGTGGTCCTCTTCATCAAGGAGAAGCCCCTGCACACGCTCAGCGGCGACGAGCGCCGGGCCCAGGAGGAGGCGGCGGCGCAGGCCGCCGGCATGCACTGACCAACCCGTCCGGGCGGGTACGCGCAGCCACCGGTTCCGGGGCTGCGCGTACCCGCTTCCTGGTCAGTCGGCCGGCGGCACCAGGGTGCGGCGCAGTTCCCGCTTGAGCACCTTGTGGCTCGGCCCGATCGGCAGCGCGTCGACGTACCGGACCTGGCGCGGGTACTTGTGCCGGCCCAGGTGCTCGCGGGACCAGTCGATCAGTTCCTGCTCGTCCGGCAGGCCGGGGCCGGCCGGGTCGGGAACCACCACCGCGCAGACCTCCTCGCCGTGCCGGGGGTCCGGCACGCCGATCACCGCGACCTGGCCGACCGCCGGGTGCCGGGCCAGGACCTCCTCGACCTCGCGCGGGTAGACGTTGAAGCCGCCTCGGATGATCATGTCCTTGGTGCGGTCGACGATGGTGACGAACCCGTCGGCGTCCTTGCGCCCCAGGTCGCCGCTGCGGAACCAGCCGTCGACCACCGCCTCCGCGGTGGCCTCGGGCCGCCCGAGGTAGCCGGCGAAGACGTTGTGCCCGCGGATGACGATCTCGCCGAGCTCGCCGGTCGGCAGCAGCTCGATGCGGTCGTCCAGGTCGGGGCGGGCGATCTCCACCTCGACGCCCCAGACCGGGTGCCCGACCGTGCCGGGGCGGGTGCCGAAGTGCGGCTGGTTGGTCGTCGCCGTGGGCGATGTCTCGGAGAGCCCGTAGCCCTCGAAGATCGTCGTGTGGAAGGCGGCGTGGAACCGTTCCAGCACGGCGACCGGCAGCGACGCCCCGCCGGAGACGCAGAGCCGGAGCCGGGGCAGGGTGGTCCGGTCCCGGGCGGCGTCGAGCAGCGCCACGTACATGGTCGGCACGCCGTGGAAGACGTTCACCCCCTCGCGCAGCATGAGGTCGATGGCGGCCGGCCCGGTGAACCGGCTCAGCAGCACCAGCGTCGCGCCGATCCGGAAGGTGCCGTTCATCGCCACGGTCTGGCCGAAGCTGTGGAACAGCGGCAGGCAGCCGAGCACCACGTCCGTGCGGCGCGCGTCGTTGGCGTCGAAGACGTTGACGGTGGCGTTCATGACCAGGTTGAGGTGGGTCAGCAGGGCGCCCTTGGGCACGCCGGTGGTGCCGCTGGTGTAGAGCACCACCGCGGTGTCCTCCGCCTGCCGGGTGACGTACGACGGCAGCGCCGGCACCCGCCCGCTCACCTCCTCCAGCCGGGACCCGCCGGCGCCGGCCGGACCGACGGTGACCAGCGGTACGCCCGCCGCCGCCGCGGCCGCGGCGCCCACGGCGAGCTGCGAGCCGTGGCAGACCAGCAGCTTCGCGCCGCTGTCGCGGAGCACGTGCACCGCCTCGTCCACGGTCAGCAGCAGGTGCACCGGCACCAGCACCGCACCGGCGGCCAGCGCGCCGTAGTAGACCCGGGGGAAGTCGACCACGTTCGGGGCCAGCAGGGCCACCGCGTCTCCCGGGCCGACGCCCAGCTCCCGCAGCCCGGCGGCGTAGCCGCGGGCCTCCCGCCACAGCTCGGCGTAGCTGACCCGGGTGTCGCCGTCGACCACGGCCACCGTGTCCGGGTGCCGGCGGGCGGCCTCGGCCAGCACCACGGCCAGCGACAGCGCGGTCACCGGGCCGCGCTCCGGTGGGGACGGCCGGCCGCCACGGCCGGCCCTTCGATGCAGGCGAAGCTGTCCATGCCGGATGCCCTCCCGGGTCGGTGGGTTCTTCCTCGGATCAGAAGGCGTTGACGCCGGTCAGCGCGCGCCCGATGAGCAGTTGCTGGATCTGGCTGGTCCCCTCGTAGAGGGTCATGACGCGGGCGTCCCGCAGGTACTTGCCGGCCGGGAACTCGTCGATGTAGCCGTAACCGCCGAAGACCTGGACGGCGTTGTTGGCCGCGCGCACGGCGGCCTCGCTGGCGAAGAGCTTGGCCATCGAGGCCTCGGTGGCGAACGGCTCGCCGCGGTCGACGAGGTCGGCCACCCGCCACACCAGCAGCCGGGCGGCGGCGGTGTCCACGGCGATGCCGGCGATCAGCTGCTGCACGAGCTGGTGCCCGGCGATGGGCTTGCCGAACTGGGTGCGCTGCCCGGCGTAGCCGACCGCGGCGTCGAGGCAGCCCTGGGCGATGCCGACGCAGCCGGCGGCCACCGACATCCGGCCCTTGGCCAGGGTGGCCAGGGCCAGCCGGAAGCCGCCGCCCTCCGGGCCGAGGCGCGCCGAGTCGGGCACCCGGACCGCGTCGAACCGGAGTTCCCCGGTGGCCTGCCCGCGCAGGCCGAGCTTGCCGTGGATCTCCCGCCGGGTGAGCCCGGCGGCTCCGGTGGGCACCAGGAACGCGGTGATGCCCCGGTGCCCCGGGCCGCCGGTGCGGGCGAAGACCAGTGCCACGTCGGCGGTGGTGCCGTTGGTGATGAAGGTCTTCGTGCCGGTGATGAGCCAGTCGCCGCCGGCGCGGTCCGCCCGGGTGCGCAGCGCGGCGGCGTCCGAGCCGCTGTCCGGTTCGGTGAGCGCGAAGCAGCCCAGTGCGGCGCCGGAGCAGAGCCGGGGCAGCCACTCGGCGCGCTGCGGCGCCGACCCGTGCGCGGCGATGGACTTGGCGACCAGCCCGAGCGACACCGAGACGATGCCCCGGACGGCGGAGTCGCCCCGGCCGAGCTCCTCCAGCACGAGGCAGTAGGTGACGTGGTCCCCGCCGGACCCGCCGTCCTCCTCGGGGACGGTGAGCCCGAGGAAACCCAGCTCGCCCAGCTTCCCGACGATGCCGGGGTCGACCTCCTCCCGCCGGTCCCAGGCGGCCGCGTGCGGCACCACCTCCCGGTCCACGAACTCGGCGGCGAGCCGGCGGGCCGCCTCCTGCTCGGCGGAGAGCTGAAGGTCCATGCGGCACAAACTAGCGGTGCAAGTTTAAGTCCGTCCAGACCCCGCTCTCCGCCTCTGCGCGGCGGTGGGCTCAGGCAGGCTCGGGTGCGGGCACCTCGCGGAGCCGGCCGCCGTCGAGGCGGAGCCACCGCCGCACGCCGATCTCGGCGAGGAACCGCTCGTCGTGGCTCACCACCACGAACGCACCCCGGTAGGCGCCCAGGGCGCTCTCCAACTGGCCCGCGCTGACCAGGTCGAGGTTGTTCGTCGGCTCGTCCAGCAGCAGCAGGTGGGGCGCCGGCTGCGCGTACAGGACACAGGCGAGGGTGGCCCGCAGCCGTTCGCCGCCGGAGAGCACGCCGACCGGCAGGTGGGCGCGCGCGCCCCGGAAGAGGAACCGGGCCAGCAGGTTCATCCGCTCGGCCGGCGGCCGGTCCGGGGCGTACGCGGCGAAGTTCTCCGCCACCGTGCGGTCCGGGTCGAGCAGGTCCAGCCGTTGCGACAGGTACGCGACCCGGCCCTCGCCCCGGCGCACCTCGCCGCTCTCCGGGTCGAGGTCGCCTTGCAGCAGCCGGAGCAGGGTGGACTTGCCGGCGCCGTTGGGGCCGGTCAGGGCGATCCGCTCGGGCCCGCGGATGGTCAGGTCCACCCCGGCCCCGGTGAAGACGGCCCGGCCGTCGTGGTGGACCTGCATCCGCTCCCCCGCCACGACCGTCCGGCCGGCGGGGACGGTGGTGTCCGGCAGGTCCAGGGTCAGCGTCTGGTCGTCGCGCAGCGCCCTGCTGGCCTCGTCGAGCCGGGACTGGGCCTCACTCACCCGGTTGGCGTGCAACTGGCGGGACCGGCCGGCCGACTCCTGCGCGCTGCGCTTGAGCCCGCCGGCCACGATCCGGGCCAGGCCGGCGCTGTCGAGGTTGCGGGCGGCGTTGCCGGCCCGCCGCTCGGCCCGCTCCCGGGCCTGCTGCATCTCGCGCTTCTCCCGCTTCACCTCCTGCTCGGCGCCGCGCACGGTGCGCTCGGCCGCCTCCCGGGCCGCCCGGGCCGCCTCCTCGTAGGCGGTGAAGTTCCCGCCGAACAGCCGCACCTCCCCGCGATCGAGTTCGGCGATGCGGTCCATCCGGTCCAGCAGGGCCCGGTCGTGGCTGACCAGGAGCAGGCAGCCGGACCACTCCTCGAGCACCGCGTACAGGCGGTGGCGCGCGTCCAGGTCGAGGTTGTTCGTCGGCTCGTCGAGCAGCAGCACGTCGGGGCGGCGGAGCAGTTGGGCGGCGAGGCCGAGGGAAACCACCTGCCCGCCGCTGAGCGTGGCCAGCCGCCGGTCGAGCGGGACGTCCCCGAGACCCAGCCGGTCGAGTTCGGCCCGGCTGCGCTCCTCCACGTCCCAGTCGTCGCCGACGGTGGTGAAGTGCTCCTCGCGGGCGTCACCGGCCTCGATCGCGTGCAACGCCCGGAGCACCGCGTCGACACCCAGCACCTGGGCAACGGTCAACTCGCCGGCCAGCGGCAGGTTCTGCGGCAGGTAGCCGAGCACGCCGTCCACGGTCACGGCGCCGCCGGTGGGGGTGAGGTCGCCGGCGATCAGCCGCAGCAGGGTGGTCTTGCCGGCGCCGTTCGGCGCGACCAGGCCGGTGCGGCCGGGCGGCACGGTGAAGGACAGGTCCTGGAAGACCGGGGTGTCGTCCGGCCAGGAGAAGGAGAGGTTGCTGCACACGACACAGTTGTCGGACATCGAGAAGACCCTCGGGGATTGAGCCGGGCAGGGCACGGCCGCCCGGATGACGAGACAGGGATGCGACGAGGTGGTCCGGGATCACCCGGAGATGTCGTCGTCGCCCGTCATGTCTGTCTCCTCCGATTCGGCGCGCGGGTCTCCCGGCGCGCTCCCGCAAGCCTAGCAACTCCGCGCGGCGCACTTGACCCCGAATCGCGACCGGCTTAGCTTCATCGATCAGAAAGGTCTCTTAACTAATCCCGCTCCGTCCCTCGTGGGAGTGCCGATGCGACCGTTCCGCCACCGCCGCCTCACCGCCCTCGTCGCCCTGTCGACCATGCTGATCACCGCCGCCCCGCCGAGCGCCGCGAGCGCGGCGGAGGACTCGTCCCGCCGGGCCGGATACCACCGGGTCGGCTACTTCACCCAGTGGGGCATCTACGGCCGGGCCTTCCCGGTGAAGAAGCTCGACACCTCCGGGGCGGCGAGCCGCCTCACCCATGTCAACTACGCCTTCGGCAACGTCAGCGAGGACGGACGCTGCTATGTGGACGGCGGGCCGGGCGAGGGTGACGCCTGGGCCGACTACCAGCGCCCCGTGCCGGCGGAGGAGAGCGTCGACGGCGTCGCCGACGCCTGGGGCGAGCCGCTCAACGGCAACTTCGGCCAGCTCGCCAAGCTCAAGGCCCGGCACCCCGACCTGAAGGTGATGATCTCGCTGGGCGGCTGGAGCTGGTCGACGTACTTCTCCAACGCCGCCCGCACCGACGCGTCCCGCCGGGCGTTCGTGGCCTCCTGCATCGACCTCTACCTCAAGGGGAACCTCCCGGTGCTGGACGGCGGCAGCGGTGGCCCGGGCGCCGCCGCCGGCGTGTTCGACGGCATCGACCTGGACTGGGAGTGGCCGAACTGGCCGGGCGAGCCGGGCAACGTGGTCCGCGCCGAGGACCGGGAGAACTTCACGAAGCTGCTCGCGGAGTTCCGCCGGCAGCTCGACGCGTACGGCCGGCAGGCCCGGAAGCACTACGCGCTTACCGCGTTCCTGCCGGCGAACCCGGCGGCCATGGACGCCGGGTACGAGGGCCGGAAGATCTTCCGGTACCTGGACTTCGCCACCGTGCAGGGGTACGACTTCCACGGGTCCTGGGACGCGGTGACCAACCAGCAGTCGGCGCTGCGCGTGCCGGCGGGCGCGCCGGACAGCCCGGACTTCTCGGCCGAGGTGGCGATCGACGGCTGGCTGGCCCGCGGAGCGCCGCGGGGCAAGCTGGTCCTCGGCATCCCCTACTACGGTCGCGGCTGGACCGGTGTGACCGGGGGCGGGGACGGCCTGTTCCAGCCCGCGGCCGGGCCCGCGCCGGCCACCTTCGAGGCCGGCTACGAGGACTACAAGCAGCTCAAGACCCTGGCCGGCAAGGGCTGGACCGTCCACCGCGACCTGCGCGCGGGCCACGCGTGGCTGTTCGACGGCACCACCTTCTGGACGTACGACGATCCCGCGGTCGTGTTCCAGAAGACGCTCTACATCCGGCGGGCCGGCCTGGCCGGGGCGATGGTCTGGTCGCTGGACGGCGACGACGACAACGCCACCCTGACCAGGACGATCAGCGTGGGCCTCGCGACGCCGTAGCGGAACCACCCGCCCCGGCTCCTCGTCCAAGCACGAAACGTCCGGGTCGGGGCGGTGGAGGGGGCGCGAACCATGCGGTGGAGCGGGCACGTGGTGGCGGCGGTCGCGGCGACTGCCGTGCTGACGAGCTGCGCCGAGGCGGTCGGGCCGGGGCCGAGCGCCCCCACCGGATCGCCGGTCGCCGGCCCCACGAGCGCCGGACCGTCCCCGGACCCGGTCGCCCTGATCGGGTCCTGGACGGTCGCGGCGGCGGACGGGGACGCGGGCGGAATCCTGCGGCTCGCTCCCCCCGACCAGGGCGACCTGCTGTGGTTCGACCGCTGCGGGGTGTCGCTGGGGACGTGGCGGGCGGACGCGGGCGGCCTGTTCGTGGCCGACCTTCCCGGCCGCTCGCCGTCCGGCACACCGGGCTGCCCGACCAGTCCAGGGCCGGGCCCCGGCTGGCTGGCCCGGGCCACCGCCTTCCGGCTGGCCGGGAACACCCCGATCCTCCTCGACGACCAGGGGCGGCAGGTCGCCCGGCTGGCGCCCGGCGCGAAGCCCACCCCCGGGCCGCACCTGCTGCCGTCGCTGGCCGAGCCGCCCGTGGTCACTCCCGAGGTCCGGCGCGCCCTCACGCCGGCCGCCGCACTGCCGGCGGGGCTGACGCCGGCCGGCCGGTCCGCCCTGCTCGGCCGCTGGGTGCCCGTCGGCCCGCGGCCACCCGACCCCACACCGGCGTACGTGGATCTGCGCGCCGACGGCGCCTGGCGCGGCTCGGACGGCTGCAACGGCCAGGGTGGACGGTGGGTCGCCGGGGCGGAGGGCGCCCTGCTGGCCACCGCCGGACCCAGCACGGCGATCGGCTGCGAGAACGTTCCGGTGGCGGCCTGGCTGTCCGGGGCGTCCCGGGCGGGGCTGGACGGCGACGTGCTGGTGCTCGTGAACGCCCAGGGCAGGGAGACGGGCCGGCTGCGCCGCGACGGCTGAGGAACCGGTCGATCGGTTCCGGAACCGTCCGATTCTATTGACACCACCCGATGGCCGGGCTGACCCTGTCTGCCAGAGAGAGCGCTTTCTTCCGCCGGTCGTCGTCGACCGGTGTCCGCCGTCCGGCCCGGCCGCCGCATCCCACCACCCGGCGGCCGGGCACACCTGGCCCA
>NZ_JBSSLX010000085.1:0-22407 GCF_053890995.1 Micromonospora sp. I033
CCCGCCCCTCCTGCCGGGGGCGTCAACTGCAGGATCGCGGGGGGTCAGGGGCGGGAGAGCAGGGCGCGGACGCCCGCGAGGTAGGCGGCGCGGTCCGGGGAGCCGGTCAGGATGCGCTGGGTGAAGTAGCCGGGGATCAGGCCGAACAGGGCGGCGCCGACGGCCTCCGGGTCGGCGTCCGCAGGCAGCTCGCCGGCGTCGCGCGCGCGTGCGGCGGCGGCCACGAAATGGCCACGCAGCCGGGTGTACGTGGCCCCGACGAACTCGGCCAGCACCGGGTCGCGCTGCGCCTCGCTCCACACCTGTAGCGCCAGCGGCAGCACGCCGTCCGGGCCGAGCTGGGTGTCGACGAAGGTCAGCGCCCGCTCCAGCACGCCGGTCAGGGGCAGCGGCGGGTCGGCCGTGGACAGGTCGGCGAAGGTCGCGTCGGCGGTGCCGATGACCGCCTGGGCGATGGCCGTGATCAGGTCGTTCTTGCTGGGGAAGTAGCGGTAGACCGCGCCGACCGAGAGCCCGGCTTCCTTGATCACGTCCTGCATCGGGGTGTTGTGGAAGCCGTCGCGCACGAAGCAGCGCCGGGCGGCGTCGAGGATCTGCTGACGGCGGGCGGCCAGGTGTTGCTCGGAGACGCGTGGCACGGCACACATTCTAAATCGAACGTTCGTTCTTGACGAATCCCGCGGCGACGGCGCACGCTCAACCCAAGAGAACGAACATTCGTTTTTAGGAGACGACGATGCTTCGGTCCCGCTCGCCCTGGACGCTCGCCGCGCTGCTCGCCAGCCTGGCGGTGGTGGTGCAGGCGCTCCTCGTACCCCTCTTCGCGGCACCGGCCGCCCACCTCGCGCCGCGCGACCTGCCGGTCGCCGTCGCCGGCCCACCGCCGGCCGCCGCCGAACTGGCCGGCCGGCTCGCCGCGGCCCGGCCCGGCGGCTTCGCCGTGACCACGCTGCCGGACGCCGCGGCGGCCGACCGGGCACTTCGCGACCGCGAGGTCTACGCCGCCTTCGTGGTCGGTCCGGACGGCGTCGCCCTGCACACCGCGCCGGCCGCCAGCCCGACCGTGGCCGCGCTGCTCACCGAGGCAGCGGCACAGCTCTCCGCCGGCCGGCCGGTGCCGGTGGTGCAGGTCGTGCCGGCCGACCCCGACGACCCGCGCGGGGCCGGCTTCGCCGCCGGTTTCCTGCCGTTGGCGCTGACCAGCATGCTGGCCGGGGCGCTGCTCGCGGTCCTGGTCGCCCGGCGCGGCGCGCGGCTGGCCGGCCTGCTCGGCTACGCCCTCCTGGCCGGCCTGGTCGGGGCCGCGATCCTGCACGGCTGGCTCGGCGTCCTCGACGGCGACCTGTGGCGCGAGGCGGGGGCGATCGGGCTGTTCGCGCTGGCGGCGGCGGCCACCGTGGCCGGCCTCGGCGCGCTGCTGGGCCGTCCCGGGCTCGGGCTCGGCGCGCTGCTCGTCTTCCTGGTCGGCAACCCGCTCTCCGCGGTCGGCGCCGCGCCGGAGCTGCTGCCGCAGCCCTGGGGCACGGTCGGGCAGTTCCTTCCGGTCGGCGCGGGCGGCACGCTGCTGCGCTCGGCCACGTTCTTCGACGGGGCGGGCGCCGGCCGGCCGGTGGCCGTGCTGACCGGCTACGCGCTGGTCGGCCTCGCCCTGGTCCTCGCGGGCCGCCGGGCGGTGCGGGCCGACGCCGGCAGCCGGACGCCGAAGGCGCGCCCGGCCGAGGTCACGGTATGACGGCACCTCGGCGGGCCGGCTACTACAAGGCGTCGTTGATGGGGGATTATGGCCGGCGTGGAAGCTCTTCGACTGATCCTTCTCTACGTCCATCTGATCGGGTTCGCGATGCTGCTCGGCGGTGCCATCGCCCAGTACGTCAACGGCCGGCTGCGCATCAACGCGGCCATGCTCTGGGGCTCGGTGATCGGGCTGCTGACCGGAATCGGTCTCTCCGCCCCGCTGCGCGACGGCGACGAGCCGGCACCGGCCAAACTTGTTACCAAGTTGGTGCTCGCGCTGCTGATCTTTGTCATGGTGTTCTTCTCCCGTAAGCGGGAGTCCGTGAACCGTGGGCACTTCCTTGCGATCATCGGGTTGACGCTGGTCAACGCGGCGGTGGCGGTCTTCTGGCGTTAGCCCTCCGGCGCAGCGGGAAGACCCCGGGAAACGGACGTTCGCGACACCTCTCCGGAGGGCCGTCGGCACGAAAGGTGATGTGCCCCACGCCAGGGTTACGTAGGGGTAACGACCGCTCAACAGTCGTGCACGATTGTCGGCCGGTGGGTGGGCGCGGGCGTACGCTCCCGTCCGTAACGTGGGACGCCGGCGGCACACCGCAGGCCGGCGCAAGGGCTGCCACCGCGCACGACGCGGTGTGCAATGGGAAGGAGACGTCTTGCGCTCTGTGCGTGGGATGCGGATCGCCTCCGCCATCGTGGCGGGTGGCCTCGTGCTGGGCGCCGCCGCTTGTGGTGAGGCTCCCGAGGACGACAACAACGCCGGCGGCAACGGCGGCAAGAAGTTCAGCGCCTGCATGGTGACCGACGTCGGCGGCATCGATGACAAGTCCTTCAACACCTCGGCCTGGAAGGGCCTCCAGGAGGCGAAGAAGGAGAACGACAACATCGACATCAAGAACGTCCAGTCGAAGGCCGAGGCGGACTACGAGGTCAACCTGACCGGGTTCGTCAACCAGAAGTGCGACTTCATCCTGGCCGTCGGTGGCCTGATGCAGGACGCCACCAAGAAGGCCGCCGAGGCGAACAAGAACCAGCAGTTCGCCATCGTCGACGCGAACCCGGGCGTGGACAACGTCTACCCGATGCAGTTCGACACCGCGCAGGCCGCCTTCCAGGCCGGTTACCTGGCCGCCGGGATGAGCAAGGCCGGCAAGGTCGGCACCTACGGCGGTCTGCCGATCCCGCCGGTCACCATCTTCATGGACGGCTTCGCCGACGGCGTGGCGTACTACAACAAGGCCAAGGGCAAGAACGTCCAGGTCATCGGCTGGGACAAGGCCACCCAGAAGGGCTCCTTCACCAACGACTTCGTCAAGCAGGACGAGGGCAAGAAGGTCTCCGACGCGCTGGTCGCCCAGGGCGCCGACATCATCATGCCGGTCGCCGGCGGCGCCGGCCTCGGCACCACGGCCGCCGCGCAGGCCTCCAACGGCAAGTACTCGGTCGTCTGGGTGGACGTCGACGGCTGCGAGAGCACCCCGAACTGCTCGGCGCTGCTGACCACGGTCGTCAAGAACATCCCGGACGCCGTCAAGGACGCCGTGCTGAAGGCCGCCAACGGTGAGAAGCTCCAGGCGCAGCCGGGCTTCGTCGGCACCCTGGCCAACAACGGCGTCTCGATCGCCCCGTACCACGACTTCGACAGCAAGGTCCCGGCGGACCTGAAGGCCGAGGTCGACAAGATCAAGGCGGACATCGCCGCCGGCACCATCACGGTCACCTCGAAGGCCCAGCCGACCAAGTGACCGCTCCGCCGGCTGCCGCGGTGAGATCATCGGCAGCGGGGGCCGGCGGGCACCAGGTTTGACGATCCGGCCGCCTCGGCGCACGCGGGGAAGACCCGCGCGACGTCGGGGCGGCCGGTCACTCTCATCCCCCACTGACCCCCACCCGGCGCGGTGGCGGCGCGGCAGCCGCTACGCTGCACCATCGCTCGCACTCCAGGAGGTTGCGCTGAGACTCGAACTGCGCGGCATCACCAAGCGGTTCGGTGATCTGGTCGCCAACGACCACATCGACCTGACGGTGGAGCCTGGAGAGATCCACGCCCTGCTCGGCGAGAACGGCGCCGGCAAGTCGACCCTGATGAACGTGCTCTACGGGCTCTACCAGCCCGACGAGGGCGAGATCCTGGTCGACGGCAAGCCGCTGAAGCTGAAGGGCCCGTCCGACGCGATCGCCGCCGGGATCGGCATGGTGCACCAGCACTTCATGCTGGTGCCGGTCTTCACCGTGGCCGAGAACGTGATGCTCGGCGCGGAACAGGTCAAGGGAGGCTTCACCGGCTTCCTCGACCGCCGGCGGGCCCGGCGCGAGGTCGCCGAGGTCTCCGAGCGGTACAACCTCCGGGTCGACCCGGACGCGGTGATCGAGGACCTGCCGGTCGGCATCCAGCAGCGGGTGGAGATCGTCAAGGCGCTCACCCGCGACGTCGACCTGCTCATCCTCGACGAGCCGACCGCCGTGCTGACCCCGCAGGAGACCGAGGAACTGCTCACGGTCATGCGGTCGCTCAAGGAGGCCGGCAAGTCGATCGTGTTCATCACCCACAAGCTGGGTGAGGTCAAGGCCATCGCCGACCGGATCACGGTGATCCGGCGCGGGAAGACGGTCGGCACCGCCGAGCCGAGCGCCAGCCGCGACGAGCTGGCCGCGCTCATGGTGGGCCGCAGCGTCCGGCTGACCGTGGAGAAGAAGCCGGCCCAGCCGGGCAAGCCGATCCTCGAGGTCGCCGGCCTGGTCGTCGACGACGACCGGCAGGTCCGCGCGGTCGACGGCGTCGACCTGACCGTGCGCGCCGGTGAGGTGCTCGGCATCGCGGGCGTGCAGGGCAACGGGCAGACCGAGCTGATCGAGGCGATCATGGGCCTGCGGCCGGTGCTGGCCGGCTCGGTCACCCTGGACGGCCAGGCCGTGCACGGCTGGTCGACCAAGAAGGTGCTCCGCGCCGGCGTCGGGTACGTCCCGGAGGACCGCAGCGTCGACGGCCTGGTCAAGGAGTTCTCCGTCGCGGAGAACCTGGTGCTGGACATCTACGACCGGCCGCCCTTCGGCAAGGGCCTGTCGCTCAAGCCGGACGCCATCGCGAAGTCGGCGAAGGAGCGGATCGAGCAGTTCGACGTCCGCACCTCCTCGGCCGACGCGGCGGTCGGCACCCTCTCCGGCGGCAACCAGCAGAAGGTGATCGTGGCCCGGGAGCTGTCCCGGCCGCTGAAGCTCTTCATCGCCGCCCAGCCCACCCGGGGCGTGGACGTCGGCTCGATCGAGTTCATCCACAGCCGGGTCATCCGCGAGCGGGACATCGGCACCGCCGTCATGGTGGTCTCCAGCGAACTGGACGAGGTGATCGGCCTGGCCGACCGGATCGCGGTGATGTACCGCGGCCGGATCATCGGCGTGGTCGGCCCGGACACCCCGCGCGAGGAGATCGGCCTGCTGATGGCCGGCATCACGCCGGACACCGCCACCACGGCCGCTGACGGCCCTGGCAACGAGGACGAGGCATGACCAACCCGAACCCGGTGTCGGGCTCCCCGGACAAGGAGCCGGCGACCGAGGCGCAGGAGGCGCGGAGCGAGGCCCGGGCGACCCCGACCGCGCCCGCCGGCGACACCGAGCGGGCGGTGCCCGCCACCGCGACGAAGCAGCCCGCGGCCCAGGAGCCCCGTCCCACGCTGGGCCGGCTCTTCCTGGACAACCTCTGGGCGGCCAACACGGTCACCGTGACCGTGCTCGCGGTGCTGCTCGCCATGCTGGTCGGCGCGGTGCTGATCATCGTCTCCGACCCGGAGGTGCTGGCCACCTACGGCTACATCACCGCCCGCCCGGCCGACGCGCTCAACGCCAGCTGGACCGTCGTCAGCGAGGCGTACGCGAACCTGTTCAAGGGCGCGATCTTCGATCCGGACGCGGTCGGCTTCACCGCCGCGATGGGCCCGATCTCGGAGACGCTCACCTACACCGCGCCGCTGGTCTTCACCGGCCTGGCGGTCGCGCTCGCCTTCCGCGGCGGCCTGTTCAACATCGGCGCGCAGGGCCAGGCGACCATCGGCGTCATCCTGTCCGCCGTCGTCGGCTTCGCCCTGCCGCTGCCGCCGGGGGTGCACCTGCTGGTCGCGCTGATCGCCGGGGCGCTCGGCGGCGCGCTCTGGGGCTTCATCCCGGGCATCCTCAAGGCGCGTACCGGCGCCCACGAGGTGATCAACACGATCATGCTCAACTACGTGGCGGTCTACTTCCTGTCCTGGATCATCGTCCAGAGCGGGGTGCAGAACCCGAACCGGGCGGACGCGATCAGCAAGCCGGTCGAGTCCTCCGCCCAGCTGCCCCGACTGCTCGGCGCCGACCTGCGGGTGCACGCCGGCATCCTGCTCGCGGTGCTGGCCACCTGGTTCATCGCCTGGCTGCTCAACCGCTCGACGCTCGGCTTCGAGCTGCGCGCGGTCGGCGAGAACCCGGACGCCGCCCGGACCGCCGGCATCAGCGTGACCAAGACGTACGTGCTGGTCATGGTGATCTCGGGTCTGCTGGCCGGCCTCGGCGGGTCGAACATGGTGCTCGGCTCGACCGCGAACGCGCTGACCCCGCTGGTGATCGCGCAGATCGGCTTCGACGGCATCCTGGTCGCCCTGCTCGGCCGGGTGAAGCCGTGGGGCGTGCTGCTGGCCGCGCTGCTGTTCGGCGCCCTCCAGGCCGGCGGCAACCGGATGCAGTCCTACTCGGGGATCTCGCTGGAGCTGGTCACCGTGCTCCAGGCGCTGATCGTCATCTTCATCGCCGCGCCGGCCATGGTGAAGGCGATCTTCCAGCTCCGGGCGGCCCGCGCGGCCCGGCTGCAGACGAGCCTCGCGAAGGGCTGGTGAGCATGTCCACCACCGCTGTCCCCGAGGTCGCCGTGACCGCGGTCGACGAGGGCTTCTGGACGCGCGTCCGCAAGACCGGGGCCGTCCTGCTGGGGCTGGGCGTGCTCGCCACGGTGCTGTTCGGCGCGCTCGCCACCGACCAGCAGGCCCGCTTCACGCTCAGCGAGACCGAGGGCGGCGCCGCCCTGGAGATCAACGGCACGGTGGGCGCGATCCTCTTCGGGATCATCGCCGCAGCGGCCGGGGCCGCCCTGCTCGCCGGGGTGCCGAAGCGCTGGTTCACCCTGGTGCTCGGGGCCGGGCTGGTCGCCTTCGTGCTGAGCTTCCTGTGCTGGCAGGTCTCCGCCGCCCCCGAGGGCCGCAACTTCATGCCGCTGGTCAACGTCGTCCGGGGCACGTTCGTCCTGGCCCTGCCGCTGATCTTCGGTGCGCTGGCCGGCGTGCTCTGCGAGCGGTCCGGCGTGGTGAACGTGGCGATCGAGGGCCAGTTGCTGATGGGTGCCTTCTCCGGCGCGCTGTTCGGCAGCATCTCCGGCAGTGTCTGGGTGGGCCTCGTGGCCGCCGCGATCGGCGGCGCGCTGATCTCCCTGCTGCTCGCCGTCTTCGCCATCCGCTACCTGGTCGACCAGGTGGTCATGGGCATCGTGCTCAACCTGCTCGCGGTCGGCGTCACCGGCTTCCTCTACGAGCGGCTGATGCAGACCGACGCGACGAAGTACAACAGCGCGCCCCGGTTCAGCAACTGGGAGATCCCGCTGCTCAAGGACATCCCGCTGCTCGGTCCGGCGCTGTTCCGGGGCAACATCTTCCTCTACCTCGGCCTGCTGCTGGTGCTCGTCATCCACATCGCGCTGTTCCGGACCCGGTGGGGCCTGCGGACCCGCTCGGTGGGCGAGCACCCGACGGCCGCCGACACGCTCGGCGTGAAGGTGCTGCGGCTGCGCTACCGGAACGTGACCATGGCCGGGCTGGTGGCCGGCGTGGGTGGCGCCTCCTACACCCTGGCGCTCTACTCGTTCACCAAGAACATGATCGGCGGTAAGGGCTTCATCGCCCTGGCCGCGCTGATCTTCGGCCGGTGGAGCCCGACCGGCGCGCTGCTCGCGGCGCTCTTCTTCGGCTTCGCCGACCAGCTCGCCACCTACCTGGGCGCGATCGGCAGCAGCATCCCGAGCCAGTTCCTGGCGATGCTGCCCTACCTGGCGACGATCCTGGCGGTGGCCGGGCTGGTCGGCAGGGTCCGGGCGCCGGCCGCCGACGGGAAGCCGTACATCAAGGGCTGACCGCCCGCGACGCAGCGTGCCCGGCGGGGGAGACCCGCCGGGCACGCCCGTCTCCGGCCGCCACCGCGACCGATCAGCGTGAATTGGGCAGAATGGGAGGCGTGATGGAGATCGACTGGGAGCGGCTGCGGGCCGCCGCCACCGAGGTCATGCGGCACGCGTACGCGCCGTACTCGAAGTTCCCGGTCGGGGCGGCCGCCCTGGTCGACGACGGCCGGGTGGTGGTCGGCTGCAACGTGGAGAACGCCGCGTACGGCGTGGTCCTCTGCGCCGAGTGCGGGGTGGTCTCCTCCCTGCACGCCACCGGCGGTGGCCGGATCGTCGCGCTGTCCTGCGTCGACGCCACCGGCGAGCCGCTCATGCCCTGCGGGCGCTGCCGGCAGCTGCTCTGGGAGAACGGCGGCCCCGAGTGCCTGATCGAGACGAAGGGCCGGCCGCTGCGGATGGCGGAGCTGCTGCCGCACGCGTTCGGTGTCGAGGACATCGAGGCCGTCGTCGGCGAGACCCCGCTGCCGGTGGTGCCGGAGCGGCTGGCCGCCTGGCGGGGCCGGGGCACGGTCTTCGTGCACCCCGACCTCTCGGCCGGGCAGCAGGTCTGGACGGCGTACTGGGAGCGGTCGGCCGGCGACACCGAGGGCGCCGAGACCGGCGTGCTGGAGGAGGGCCCGACCTGGGACGACCCGGCCGAGGCGATCACCTGGGGGCTGGCCCGGACGCCGCGCGTCGTCGTGGTGGACGCGTCGGGCACCATCTTCTGGGCCGGCGAGGGCGAGCCGCCCCTGGAGATCCCGGTCCGCTGGTCCCCTGCCTGAGCTGGGGGACCGGTTCCTGAACGACGAGGAAAGATCATCTGATGAGTGCATTCACGGCGGTTGACGTCATCCGGGCCAAGCGGGACGGGGGCGTGCTGAGCGACGGCCAGATCGACTGGGTGGTCGACGCGTACACCAAGGGCCTGGTGGCCGACGAGCAGATGTCGGCGCTGGCCATGGCGATCCTGCTGCGCGGCATGACCGCCCCGGAGATCGCCCGGTGGACCGCCGCGATGATCGCCAGCGGCGAGCGGCTGGACCTGTCGCCGGTGGCCCGGCCGACCGTGGACAAGCACTCCACCGGCGGTGTCGGCGACAAGATCACCCTGCCGCTGACCCCGCTGGTCGCGGCCTGCGGCGCGGCCGTGCCGCAGCTCAGCGGCCGGGGCCTCGGCCACACCGGCGGCACCCTGGACAAGCTGGAGTCGATCTCCGGCTGGCGGGCCGCGCTGAGCAACGACGAGTTCATCGCCCAGCTCCGCGACGTGGGCGCGGTGATCTGCGCGGCCGGCGACGGGCTGGCCCCGGCCGACCGCAAGCTGTACGCGCTGCGCGACGTGACCGGCACCGTCGAGGCCATCCCGCTGATCGCCAGCTCGATCATGAGCAAGAAGATCGCCGAGGGGACCGGTGCGCTGGTGCTCGACGTGAAGGTCGGCTCCGGCGCCTTCATGAAGAACGTCGACGACGCCCGCGAGCTGGCCCGGACCATGGTCGAGCTGGGCGGGGCGCACGGCGTGCGCACGGTCGCCCTGCTCACCGACATGTCCACCCCGCTCGGCCTGGCCATCGGCAACGCGGTCGAGGTGACCGAGTCGGTCGAGGTGCTGGCCGGCGGCGGCCCGGCCGACGTGGTGGAGCTGACCCTGGCGCTGGCCCGCGAGATGCTGGCCGCGGCCGGCCTGCCGGACGCCGACCCCGAGGCGGCGCTGCGGGACGGCCGGGCCATGGATTCCTGGCGCACGATGATCCGGGCGCAGGGCGGCGACCCGGACGCCCCGATGCCGACGGCCGACGAGGTCGAGGTGGTCACCGCGACCGAGGACGGCTACGTCGCCGGGATCGACGCGTACGCCATGGGCGTGGCCGCCTGGCGGCTCGGCGCCGGCCGGGCCCGCAAGGAGGATCCGGTCAGCATCCCGGCCGGGGTGGTGCTGCACAAGCGCCCCGGCGACCCGGTACGCGCCGGCGAGCCCCTGTACGAGTTGCGCGCCGAGCATGCCGAGCGGATCCCGGCCGCGCTGGCCGAGGCGGAGCGGGCGGTGCGGATCGCCCCGGAGGCTCCCGCCGCGACGCCGCTGGTGATCGAGCGGATCGGCTGATCTTTCCCGGTCATGGTGCGGTGCCGACCAAGCCGCTATTCTCGCAGGCCAAGGGGGGACCGACCGGCGATGAGCCGTTGCGAGCAGACAGGGACCTGAGCCGTGCGCGTACCCGCCCCCGACCCCCGGGTCGTTCGTGAGGCGAGCCTCGACGAGCTGTCGCGGCTGGGTCTCCCGCTGCCGCCCCCGCAGTTCCCGCTGGTCTGGGAGCCGGGGGACGAGATCGAGCTGCGACCCACCCCGGACATCGAGGCCCGGATCGCGGTGCTGCACGTGATCCTGGCCCGGTGCTTCGGGATGCCCGCGCGGGCGGCGATGAGCTGGCTGCTGGAGTCGCGCCTGGTCGAGATGGTCACCCCGCCGGAGTGGCAGTTCGTGATGGGCGGCAAGGGCGACCACCGGTCGTTCGTGCTGCACCACGACGCGCTCTTCTCGCTGGCCTGGGTGCTCGGGCTGGCCAAGGAGCTGGACCCGACGGTGCCGGTGGACGAGCGGCTGGTCGAGCGGATGCCCAACCTGGTGGCCGGCGAGACCTTCGGCCAGTGGCGGGCCCGGATCCTGGCCGCCCCGCAGCATCCGGCCGACGCGGCCGCCCTCCTCGACCTGCACTACTGCCTCGACTGGGCGTACCTGGAGTCGGAGGAGGCCGGGCTGGCGCTGCCCGGGCTGGTGGACGCGAACGCCATCGGGCAGCGCCGGTGGGCGCTGGAGTGGGCGGTGGTGCTGCGTGGGCCGTACCACGACGAGCCGCCGGGCTGGGAAGAGGTCGACCTCTCCACCTGAGGCGGCGGTGCTCAGCGCGGCCGGTGGACGGCGAGCCGGACGGCGAGGGTCACCGGCACCGGCTCGGGAAGGGACGCGAGCCGCTCGGCCAGCCGGCCCGGGTCGGCGTGCCAGGCGCTGGGGCCCATCCCGACCAGGGTGGCCACCTCGGTCCGGCTGAGCTCCAGACGGGCCCGGTGCTCGGTGGCCGACTCCTCGGTGAAGTGCCCGCCCAGGCTGCCGGCGACCCGGTCGGCCTTCCCCGGATCCACCCGCAGCAGGTCGAGCGCCTCGACCAGCTCGGCGAGATGGTCCGCGGCCGGCGTGACCACCAGCAGCGCGCCGGCCGGGTCGAGCACCCGGTGGAACTCCGGGCCGTTGCGCGGCGCGAAGACGTTCAGCAGCACCGTGGCGGACCGGTCGGCCAGGGGCAGCCGCTGCCACGTGTCGGCGAGCGCCGCGGCGGCGCGCGGGTGGGCCCGGGCCGCGCGGCGCAGCGCCGGCTTGGCGACGTCGAGGGCCAGGCCGACGGCGTCGGGCAGCGCCGCCAGCACCGCCGCGAGATACCAGCCGGTCCCGGCGCCGGCATCCAGCACCAGGGGGTACGACGTGCCGTCCGTCATTTCCGTCGCGCCGTACGCGGTCTGCCCCGCGGCGGCGGCGAGCGCGGCGGCGACGGGCTCGTAGTGGCCGGCGGCCAGGAAGTCGGCGCGGGCCGCGACCATCTCGGCGGTGTCCCCGGTGTGCGGGGCGCGGCCGGCGAGCAGGTTGACGTACCCCTGGCGGGCGACGTCGAAGCTGTGCCGGCGCGGGCAGCGCAGTGCGCGGGCGGTGCCGGCGGTGGTCTCGGCCAGCGGCTCGCCACAGACCGGGCAGCGCAGCCGGGCCAGGATGCGGGCGTCCACGCTCAGACCGCCCGGCCCGGACGGCCGGCGAGGTGGTCGACCACCCGGTGGGTGAGGGCGCCCAGCGCCGCGACCTCCTCGGGGGTGAGCAGGTCGATGAGGTGTCGGCGGACCGCGGCGACGTGGCCCGGGGCGGCGGCCTCGATGGCGGCCCGGCCGGCCGGGGTCAACACCACGATGGAGCCGCGGCCGTCCGAGGGGTGCTCCTCCCGGGTGACCAGACCGCGCTGCTGCATCCGGGCCAGGTGGTGGGAGAGCCGGCTGCGCGACCAGAGCATCCGGTCGGCCAGCTCGCTGAGCCGCAGCCGCTGGTCGGGTGTCTCGGAGAGGTCGGAGAGGACGTCGTAGTCCGGCTCGGAGAGGCCGGCGTCCTGCATCAGCTCCCGGGCCAGTTCCAGGTCCAGCAGGCGGCGCATCCGGCGGTAGCCGCGCCAGGCCCGGTTCTCCCGCTCGTCCAGCCAGCGTGGTGCGTCCATGTGCCGAGCCTAACCGACTTGTTGACATGTCATCAAACCCCGTCTACGGTCGATGACATGTCAACAACATTGCCGACGCGGCTGGTGCGGCTCCTCGCCGGCCTGGCCCTCTTCGGCGCCAGCGTGGCGCTGATGGTCCGCGCGGATCTCGGCCTGTCCTCCTGGGACGTGCTGCACCAGGGCCTCGCCGGCCGGACCGGCCTGCCGCTCGGGTGGGTCGTCAACGGCGTGGCGCTGCTGGTCCTGCTGCTCTGGTTCCCGCTGCGCCAGCGTCCGGGCGTGGGGACGGTGGCCAACGTCGCGCTGGTCGGCCTGGCGCTCGACGCGGTGCTGGCGATCCTGCCGCCGGTCTCCGCGCTCCCCGCCCGGATCGGCCTGCTGCTCCTGGGCATCCTGCTCAACGGGGTGGCCACCGGCCTCTACCTCGGCGCCCGCCTCGGGCCCGGGCCCCGCGACGGCCTCATGACCGGCCTCGCCGCGCGCGGCCTGCCGATCGGGCGCGTCCGCACCCTGATCGAGCTGGCGGTGCTCGGCCTCGGCTGGCTGCTCGGCGGCACGGTCGGTCCCGGCACCCTGCTGTACGCGCTGGCCATCGGGCCGCTCGCCCAGTTCCTCATCCCCCGACTCGCCGTGCCGGCCCCCGGCCGGCCCGCCACGACAGGAGTGACCTCGCCATGCCCCGCCTGAACGTGATCGTCGCCAGCACCCGCCCCGGCCGGGTGGGCCGGCGCATCGGCGACTGGTTCGCCGAGGCGGCCGTCCGCCACGGCGCCTTCGACGAGGTGCGGCTCGTGGACCTCGCCGAGGTCGGACTGCCGTTCCACGACGAGCCGCACCACCCCTCCGAGGGGATCTACCTGCACGAGCACACCCGGTCCTGGAGCGCGACCACCGCTGCCGCGGACGCCTTCGTGCTGGTGATGCCGGAATACAACTACGGCTTCAGCGCCCCGCTGAAGAACGCGATCGACTACCTCTACCACGAGTGGCGGCACAAGCCGGTGGGCTTCGTCAGCTACGGCATGACGTCCGGCGGCCTGCGGGCGGTCCAGATGATCAAGCAGGTGGTGACCACGTTGAACATGGTGCCGGTCAACGAGGCGGTGACGATCTTCCTGCGGCAGGCGCTGGACGACGCCGGCGAACTGCGGCCCGACCCCGGGCGGGAGGAGGCGGCGGACCTGATGCTCGACCAGGTCTCCCGGCTGGCCGTGGCGCTCGCCCCGCTGCGGGCGGTGGCGGCGTGACCGCCCGGCTGTGGGAGCTGTTCGGCGAGCGGGGTCGCGGGGTGCTGGTCACCCTGCGCCGGGACGGCCGGCCGCAGCTCTCCAACGTCGACTACCTGGCCGAGCCGGGACTGATCCGCTGCTCCACCACCGGCGACCGGGCCAAGGTGCGCAACCTGCGGCGCGACCCCCGGGCCAGCTTCCACGTCAGCACCGCCGACGGCGGGGCGTACGCGGTGGCCGAGGGCACGGTGACGGTCACCCCGCCCGCGGCGGCCACCGACGACGCCACCGTCGACGAGCTGGTCGAGGTCTACCGGCGGATCCGGGGCGAGCACCCGGACTGGGACGACTACCGGGCGGCCATGGTCGCCGACGGCCGGGTCGTGCTCCGCCTCGCGGTCGAGCGGGTCTACGGCTGGCGGCCGTGAGCCGGCCCGGTCCGGTGCCGTGCCCCGGCGGTCGGTGACTAGGGTCGGTGCATGGCAATCTCGTACGAGGACATCGTCAAGGTCCCGAAGGCGCTGCTGCACGACCACCTCGACGGCGGTCTGCGACCCGCGACGATCGTCGAGTTGGCCGCCGAGGCCGGCCACGAGCTGCCCACCACCGACCCCGAGGCGCTGGGCCGCTGGTTCGTCGAGGCGGCGAACTCCGGTTCGCTGGAGCGCTACCTGGAGACCTTCGCGCACACCGTGGCGGTCATGCAGACCGGGCCCGCGCTGCGCCGGGTGGCCCGGGAGTGCGCGCTCGACCTGGCCGCCGACGGGGTCGTCTACGCCGAGGTCCGGTTCGCTCCCGAGCAGCACCTGGAGCAGAACCTGACCCTGGACGAGGTGGTCGACGCCGTGGTCACCGGCTTCCGGGAGGGCAGTGCACTGGCCGCCGAGGCGGGCAACCCGATCCGGGTCGGCACGCTGCTCACCGCCATGCGGCACGCGGCCCGCTCGCAGGAGATCGCCGAGCTGGCCGTCCGGCACCGGGACACCGGGGTGGTCGGCTTCGACATCGCCGGCGCGGAGGCGGGCTTCCCGCCCACCCGGCACCTGGACGCCTTCGAGTACCTCCAGCGGGAGAACTTCCACTTCACCATCCACGCCGGCGAGGCGTTCGGGCTGCCGTCGATCTGGCAGGCGATCCAGTGGTGCGGCGCGGACCGGCTGGGGCACGGCGTCCGGATCGTCGACGACATCACGCCCGGGAACCCGCCGGTGCTGGGCCGGCTGGCCGCCTACGTCCGGGACAAGCGGATCCCGCTGGAGCTGTGCCCCTCCTCGAACGTGCAGACCGGGGCGGCCGCGTCGATCGCCGACCACCCGATCGGGCTGCTGCGCGACCTGCGTTTCCGGGTGACGGTGAACACCGACAACCGGCTGATGAGCGGCACCTCGATGTCCCGGGAGATGGCCCTGCTGGTGGAGGCCTTCGGCTACGGCTGGAAGGAACTCCAGTGGTTCACCATCAACGCGATGAAGAGCGCCTTCATCCCGTTCGACGAGCGACTGAAGATCATCGACGAGGTGATCAAGCCGGCGTACGCCAAGCTGATCGGCTGATCACGGCTGCCGCGGGTGGCCCGCCAGCAGGGCGGCCACCCGGCGCAGCACCTGCCCGGCCCGGGCCGCCTCGGCGCCCAGCCCGGTCTGCCGGCGCAGCACCGCCGGCTCCGCGCGCAGCAGCGCCACCCCGCGCCGGATCAGCACCCGGGGCGCCTTGCGCTGCTCGGCCAGGTCGCGGGCGAGCCGGCGGACGAAGGTCGCGCCGCGCGGGCGGCGCAGCGCGTACGCCCCGGCGAGCAGGCCCCGGCGGCGGCACTCCGCGACGATCTCGGCGGCGAAGATCCCTTCGGCGACAAAAAGTGGCGATCCGTCGACGTCGAATGGCCGGGTGGCCACCCGCCGGTCCGCGCCGATCGCATAAACCGGCACTTCGGCCTTGCCCTCGCGGGCCAGTCGGGCGATTGTTTCCACCGCTGTGTCCGCATCCCAGGACAGCGGCGACTCCCAGTCGACCTCTCCGTTGCGACGCGGCAACGTAGGGTCATCGCCGTCCTTGTAGAAGTCGTCCAAGCAGAGGACAGGAAGTCCGGTTCGTTGGGCTATATACGACTTTCCGGAGCCGGAGGGCCCGGCCAGCAGGACGACGCGGTGAGGGTGTTCCATTACTTTCAGTGACTCCGGCCAGACGGATTGCTATCAAATTGCATCAACATCTCATCACACCTCCGGCGACGGACAACCTGGGCTTTCTCTTTGCGGGGCGGCGTGATGGAATCTCGGAGGTCCGACCCGCCGGGTCGGTCGCTCGGCGTTGCCCAGAGGTGACGCCGGACGCGGTAATGCGAGGGCGGTGACGTGAGCAAACGGCCAAAGACGGCGGGCTCCTTCCTGTCGCGTCTGAGCCGGCCGGCCAGCCGGCTCCGCGACATGCCGATCTGGTCCAAGCTCGGCCTGATCATGATCGTGCCGACCATCGCCACGGTCGTGGTCGGCACCAGCGGTCTGGTCGACCACCTGGAGACGCTCAACAATGCCAACCGGGCCGGCAACCTGGCGACCCTGATCGGCTACTCGGGTGATCTGGTCGACAAGCTGCAGAACGAGCGGACGGCCGCCGTGCTGCTGCTGAGTGCCGACGACCCGAAGGCCAAGGCCCGGTACAACGACGAGTACACCCAGGTGGGCCAGGAGGTCGACAAGGCACAGGGGCTCTACTCGCAGCAGCGCGTCGTGCTGGAGGAGCTGCCCCCCGCGCTGGAGAAGACGCTCGACGGGATCGACCAGAACCTGGAAGACCTGCCGGGCATGCGCAGTCAGGTCTTCAACGGCAAGATGGCGAGCAGCTTCGCGGTCAAGGGGTACGACGGCCTGATCAGCGAGCTGCTCGCGGTCCGTGACTCCAGCACCCAGCTCGCCGGCGACAGCGACCTGAGCGACCGGATGCGCGCCGCCGCCGCCGTCGCCCGCAGCAAGGAGTTCCTCTCCCAGCGTCGGGTGGTCGTGCACCTCGCACTGGACCGCGGCCGGCTCGACCAGACCCTGCGCACGGACTACCTCTCCACCGTCACCGCCGAGAAGCAGGCGGTCGAGTCCTTCACCGCCGTCGCCAACGCGTCCGAGACGGAGCTATACCAGCAGACCGTCGCCGGGGGCGACCTGCGCGAGGTGTCCTCCTACGAGGGCCAGATTGCCGGCAACGAGTCCGGTGCGCTGACGAGCGTCTCCTTCGGTCCCGACCAGTGGGACACCGCGATGGTCGGCAACGCCAAGCTGGTCCGCACCGTCGAGTCGACGTTCGACAGCGACGTGATCAAGCAGGCCGACCAACTCCGCTCGGACGTGCAGCGCCAGGTCTTCCTGGAGACCGGCCTGCTGCTGAGCATGCTGCTGCTGGCCATCCTCTTCGCCTACCTGGTCGCCCGCTCGATGGCCCGCTCGCTGCGGGACCTGCGTCAGGGCGCCCTCTCGGTGGCCCAGTACGGCCTGCCGCAGGCGGTGGCCCGGCTGCGCGACCCGCAGGTCACCGGGCAGCTCTCCCCGGTGCAGCTGGCCAACCAGATCGCCGAACCGCTGCCGGTGCGCAGCAAGGACGAGTTCGGCCAGGTGACCGAGGCGTTCAACGCCGTCCACCTGGAGGCCGTCCGGACCGCGGCCGAGCAGGCCGCCCTGCGGGCCTCCGTCGCGACCATGTTCGTCAACCTGGCCCGCCGGTCGCAGATCCTGGTCGACCGGCTGATCGGCCACCTCGACCGGCTGGAGCGCGGCGAGGAGGACCCGGACCGGCTGGCCGAGCTGTTCCAGCTCGACCACCTGGCCACCCGGATGCGCCGCAACGACGAGAACCTGCTAGTCCTCGCCGGCGCGGACTCCACCCGCGTGCAACGCGAGCCGGCCGCCCTGATCGACGTGCTCCGCGCCGCCCAGTCCGAGGTCGAGCACTACACCCGGATCGAGTTCGGCGTGATCGACCGGGACATCGAGATCGCCGCGCACGCGGTCAACGACCTGGTGCACCTGGTCGCCGAGCTGTTCGACAACGCCACCGCCTTCTCTCCGCCGGACTCGCACGTCATGGTGGAGGCCCGGCGGGTGGGCGACCGCGCCTCCCTCTACGTGGAGGACCGGGGCATCGGCATCAGCCACGAGCAGCTCCGCGACCTGAACGAGCGGCTGGCCACGCCGCCGCAGGTGGACGTGGCGGTCTCCCGGATGATGGGTCTGGTCGTGGTCGCCCGGCTGGCCTCCCGGCACGGCGTCAAGGTCGAGCTGCGGCCCGGCGCCGACCGGGGCACCGTCGCCGACGTCACGCTGCCGCCCGCCGTCCTGGTGCCGCGCGCGCTCTCCGGCCGCGGCCAGCCCGCGCCGGCCCTTCCGGCCGCCGGCCCGCAGCAGAACGGTCCCGCCCCGGCGTTCGGTGCTCTGGCCGCGCTGGGCAACGGCCCGCACACCCCGCCGCCGGCCCCGCACCCCGGTGCCTCCGGCAACCAGGTCACCCTGGGCGGGCGATCCTTCGACCCGGCGCCGCGCAACGGCTCCGGCACCCCGGCCAACGCGGGCGCGGGCCGTGCGATGCCGGCCTGGTCCGACCTGACCGGCGCCGGTCCCCTCGCGGGCGGCGACGGCTTCACGCCGCGGAGCTCGAACGGCCAGTCGATCGACCCGCTGCCCCAGCGGCGCCACCCGGCCGAGGGCGACCCGGCCTCCACGGGCCAGCAGCCGGCGATCCCTCGGCAGTTGCCGAGCAGCCCGGAGGCGCGGCCGTACAACCCGCCGCCGGTGTCCGCCCCGCCGGTCCCGCCGGTGTCGGCGCCGCCGCTGCCACCGGTCTCCGGTGTCCCGGTCTCCGGCCACCCGGTCTCCGGCTACCCCGTGTCGGGCGCGCCGGCCACCGGTTACCCCGTGTCGGGCGCGCCGGCCTCGGGCTACCCCGTGTCGGGGGCGCCGGCCTCGGGCTACCCCGTGTCGGGCGCGCCGGCCTCCGGTTACCCCGTGCCGGGTACGCCGGTCTCCGGTCACCCGGTCTCGGTGCCGCCGGTGAACCAGGTGCCGCCGCGTCCCGCCCCGCAGGCCCCGGCGTCGCAGGTCGGCGCCCCGCCGGTCTGGCCGCCGGTCGCCACGCCCGACCAGGCCGCCGCTCCGGCGGTGCCGGAGCGGCTCGCCGCCGGCCTGGACATGACCACCGAGCTGCCCCGGGTCACCCGTCCGGAGACGCCGCCGGTCGCGAACCGGCCGGCGCCGGCCCCCGCGCAGCGGCCGGCCACCCCCCAGCAGCCGGGCAACCGCCAGCGGTACGCGGACGAGACGATGGAGCTGCCGATCTTCCGGGAGCTCGAGTCGGCCTGGTTCCGCACCCGCAAGCCGGGGCCCAACGAGGAGGCGGCCGCAGCGCAGGCGGCGGCGACCAACGGCGCCGCCACCCAGCAGTTCGCCAAGGTCGACGCAGCCGGTCGGGCCGTGCAGCAGACACCACCCGGGACGACAGGTAACACGCCGATGGCACAGACTCCGACGGCCGGCGGAGCGCCGCACGAGAACGGCTCGGCGAACGGGGGCGCCCGTCCCGCGTACGCCGGTGCGCTGCCCACCCGGCAGCCCGCCGCCCCGCCGCAGCCCGGTTGGCAGACCGCCGCCGACGACGGATGGAAGGCCGCCTCGGCGGCCACCGAGGTCCCGGTCGCGGAGACCACCCAGAAGGGCCTGCCGAAGCGGAAGCCGATGGCACAGCTCGTGCCCGGTGGCATCGAGAAGCCGTCCACGTCGGTGCAGCGCCGCACGCCGGAAGGCGTACGGGGCCTGCTTTCGGCCTACCATCGGGGCGTGCAGCGGGGGCGCAGCAACCCGACCGACAGCAACTCCACCGGCCCGGAGGGAACTCCGGGCGAGCAGCAGTCCTCGCAGTCTGGCTCAGGCCCGGTGGCCGGGAGCGGGCAGAAGGAGCAACAAGGATGACAACTACGCAGGATCTCGGATGGCTGCTGGCCAACTTCGCCGACCGGGTGCCCGGTGTGGCGCACGCGGTCGCGGTCTCCGCCGACGGCCTGCTCCTCGCTTCGTCCCGTGATCTCCCGCGGGACCGCGCGGACCAGCTGGCGGCGATCGCGTCCGGCCTGGTCAGCCTGACCCAGGGCGCGGCCCGCTGCTTCGAGGGCGGGGCGGTGCTCCAGACCGTGGTCGAGATGGACAACGGCTTCCTGTTCCTGATGTCCATCTCGGACGGCTCGTCCTTCGCCGTGCTCGCCGCGCGCAGCTGCGACGTCGGGCAGGTCGGTTACGAGATGGCCCTGCTCGTCGACCGGGTGGGCGACGCTCTGACCCCGCAGCCGCGTACGGCTGTGGGGATGATGGGCTGAACGACGCGCTGACCGGTGGGTCAGAAGCGGCAACAACTACGACAGGGACGAATGCCACCGGGGCGAGCCGGTGCCGGGTACGAAGGAGGTGAGCGGCGACATGGTCGATCGTGACGAGCCGACCGGAGCGTTGGTCCGTCCATACGCCGTGACCCGCGGTCGTACCCGCCCCCGGCTCGAGATCGCCCTGGAGGCGCTCGTCGAGACGACGGTGCGCGGCCGGTCGGTTGCCACTGGCAACGGTGGCCAGGGCCGAGAGCACCAGTACATCGCCGCGCTGTGTGACGGACGCGTGCAGTCGCTCGCCGAGATCGCGGCGCGGATGCAGCTTCCGCTCGGCGTGGCCCGGGTGCTCATCGCCGACATGGCGACGGACGGCCTGGTCGCGGTCCACGAGCCGACCATTTTGGACGACTCCGACGACGCGGTGGGCACTGAACTGCTGGAGAGGGTGCTGAGTGGACTTCGCAGGCTCTGACATGTCGCACCGGCCGCCGGCCCCGAGCGGGCGCGTGACGTCGGCGAAGATCGTTATCGCCGGTGGATTCGGCGTCGGCAAGACGACGCTGGTCGGCTCGGTCTCGGAGATCACGCCGCTGACCACCGAGGCGATCATGACCTCCGCCGGCGTGGGCGTCGACGACACCCGGCAGGTGCCGGGCAAGACGACGACCACGGTGGCGATGGACTTCGGTCGTATCTCGATCGACCGCGATCTGATCCTGTACCTGTTCGGTACACCGGGTCAGACCCGGTTCTGGTTCATGTGGGACGAACTGGTCCGGGGCGCGATCGGTGCCGTCGTGCTGGTCGACACGCGTCGACTGGCCGACTGCTTCGCCGCCATCGACTTCTTCGAGCACCGGCGGCTGCCGTACCTGGTGGCCATCAACTGCTTCGACGGGATGCAGTACCACGACCCGCAGGACGTCCGGGACGCGCTGGCGATCTCCTCGGACGTGCCGGTGGTGGCCTGCGACGCCCGCAACCGGGAGTCGACGAAGCACGTGCTGATCTCGCTGGTCGAGTACGTGCTCACCATGCGGCGCTCGCGGGCCGTCGCCCCCGCCTGACCCAGGTGACGAAGCGCCCGGCGGCCATTGGCCACCGGGCGCTTCTCGCTGTCCGCCGCCCGGTACGCTGCGCAGCCGGCCGGTGACCATCCTGCGTTGAAGTCCCGCCGCTCCACCGCGACCGTGGTGGTCGGGGTCAGCGCCGAGGTGGCCGGGCAGGCCGGGGCGCGGTGTACGCGCCCTCACGGGGGCCGTGGTGGCGTCGCTGAGGCGTCCTCGGTGACCGCGCCGGCGTCGAAGATGGGCGGCCGGTTGAGGTCGGCCCCGGCGCAGCTCCCGGCCCGCTGTGCGGAACGGCGCTCAGACGATGAACCCGTCCGGCTCGGCCGCGAGCACGCGCCCGAGGAGTGGCGGATGCTCGTGCCGATGCGGCTGATCGACGTGGCCAAGGACGCGCGGCGGCGATCTCCCGGGCGGCAGCGCCGAAGCCCTGCCTCGTGGTGGGCAGGGCTTCCCGGACCAGGCTGACGACCGGCGCCGGCCTGGTCCGCCGGCTAGGCTCCCAGCAGGCCGAGAGTTATCCGGATGTCGGCAGGGGCACCCAGGTGGGGCGGGATGCCACTCCGGTCAGGACCGGTAGCCCGCCGACCGGTACTCGTATTCCCGGTCGTCGTCGCGGTCGCCGGTGTCCCGGCTGAAGTCCCAGCCGCCGGCCGCCTCCCGGCCCGGCCGGCCACCGACGGCGAAGCCGCCGATCTCCTGACCGCGCCGCCAGCCCCGGAAGTAGCCGGTGGTGTTCTCGGCGAGGCTGGCCGCGTTCCGGACGATCCGCAGTGGACGCTCCTCGCGCAGCGGCGAGCCGGGCACCAGGTTGGCCTGCGGGACCCGCTTGGGCAGGCCGGCCTTGGTCTCGTCGCCGACGGCCGGGCGGGCCGCCTGCTCGGCCGCCTGCCAGCCGGTGTCCGCGGTGGTCGACCAGTCCAGGTCGGCCTCGTCGCCGTGCCCGACGAACCAGGCCGACTTCGCCTGCGCGAAGATCAGCAGGTCGCCGTCGCCCTCGTCGGAGACGGGCGGCGGCCGGTGCTCCTTCGGCGCGGGACGCCGCTCCAGCGGGGCGGGCGCCTCGGCGCGGGGTGCGGGCCGGCTCGGCCGGTTGGCCTCCGGCCGGTCGACCAGCCGCAGCGACGGCGCGTCCAGCCCGGGGTCGGTCGGCGGGTCCAGCTCGTTGCGCAGCGCCCGGTCGGCCAGCGGCGGCGGCTCCACCAGCCGCAGCATCGGCGGCTCCTGCGGCAGGTCGTCGGCGAGCCAGGGCGGGGTGACCCGGCCCGGGTCGCTCGGCGCGTCCACGCCCCGTCCGTACGGGTAGGCCGGGGCCTCCTTGGCCCGGTCGTCCTGGTCCTCGCCGGTGTTGACCAGCGGCCAGTTGGCCCGGGAGCCCGGGGGAGCGGACTCCTGGCCGGGGCGGGGCGTCGGCACCGGGATGGTCAGGTCGGTGGCGCTGAAGCCGCCGGTCGGCGGCTCCTGGTTGATCTTGGGCCGCGGCGGGATGACCGTGCGCTGCCGCTCGGCCCGGGCCTTGTTGATCGCCGCGGTGGTCAGCGTCGGGCGGAACGGCTCCCCGGCCTCGGCCGGCGGCACCGCCCCCCGCTGCGCCCGGGGGGTC
>NZ_JBSSLX010000086.1:0-22103 GCF_053890995.1 Micromonospora sp. I033
GACCACGACTCGCTGGGCCTGTTCCAGCAGCGCCCGTCGAGCGGTTGGGGCACGCCGGAGCAGATCACCGACCCTGAGTACTCGACGCTTGCGTTCCTGAAGGGTCTGAAGCAGGTCGACGGCTGGCAGGACATGCCGCTGACCGAGGCCGCCCAGACCGTGCAGGTCTCGGCCTACCCCGACGCCTACGCGCAGTGGGAGCAGCAGGCCGCCGACATCACCGCCCAGCACTGGAACAGCTGAGCCAAACGCTGGCCGGCACCCGGACACCCGGGTGCCGGCCAGCGGCGTCTCCAGGAGCGGTCAGGCGGGGCGGAGGAGGAAGGTCCACGTCGTGGTGGTCGTGCTGGCTGCCGCGCCCACCGCGGCCAGGCCGCCGTAGGTGCCCGCCGGCACGCTGCTGCCGGAGTCGGCGAGAAGTGCTGTCACCCGCCCGCCGCCGGTCTGGGAGCTGTTGCTGCGCACCTCGACGCCGGCCGGCGGGGTGAGCGCCGTCGACAGCCCGTCCCCGTGCATCCAGTACGACAGGGCCCAGCTCTGCTCGACACTGACCGGGGCGTACGGCGTGATCCGGGTGGCGGTGCTGGCCGGATCGGTGGCCCGGGCGAAGACCGGCGCGCTCGGCGCGACCCCCCGGTACGCGGCCACCATCAGGTTGCCCTTGGCCTGGCTGTCGAGGGCGACGCGTACCGCCGAACCGGCGTCCCCGGCGCCGGCGACCTTCCACCAGGCGGTGGTGGTGGCGAAGCCGCCGTCGAGCCGGTCGAGGCGGGTCCAGCCGGTGACCCCGGTGGGCTCGCCGGTGCCGGTGTGGGTGTTCTGGCTGAGCAGGAGCAGCAGGGTGTCGCCCGGTTGGACGGTCGACGGCACGGTCACCGTGTGGCTGGTCCAGTTGGCGTTCGCGGTGGCCTGGCCGACGAAGGAGATCCGCTCGGGCACCGGGGCGACGGTGACGTCGACGGTCGCGGTGCCGGTGGCGCCCCGGTCGTCGGTGACCGTGAGGGTGACCGGGTAGGTGCCGGCGGCCGCGTACGTGTGCGAGGTGTTCGGCACGGAGACGGTGTCGGCGGTGGACCCGTCGCCGAAGTCCCAGCGGTGGTTCTGGATCGCGCCGTCGGCGTCGGTGGAACCGGCGCCGGAGAAGGTGCAGACCAGCCCGGAACAGGACGGGGTTAGCTGGGCCACCGGCGGCTGGTTGGCGGAGCCGCCCGAGCCCTTGAGGATCTTCACGTAGTCGATGTCGCCCGCGAAGTAGTCGCAGGTGACGTCCACACCGTCGCACTGGCTCTTGCCGCCGATGGAGAGCTGCTTGCTGTTTGCGATGGTGCCGGTCGGCCCGGTCAGCCGGCTCATCCGCACCCCGTCGACGTACATCTCGACGTAGGTGGAGGTGCGGTTGCAGGTGACGGTGTGCCACTGGCCGTCGTTGATGGGCACGTCGGTGTAGCCGGTCCGGGAGGCCCCGTCGGCGCCGCGGAACAGGCACTTCGGCTTGCCGTTCGGGGCCTCCAACTTCCAGTAGCCGCCGACTGTCCCGCCCTGTCCCTTCTGGAGGATGTTCCCGAAGGAGTACGTGGTGCGGTAGCGGATGGTGAGCGAGAAGTCCCCGGCGTCCGGGTTGAAGTCGGTGCTGTGCGGCACCAGGTTCACGTGGCCCGGGACGTACTCCTGGTCGGTGGGCAGGTGGGTGGCGAACCGGTGGCCGGTGGCGCCGGCGTAGAGGGCGCCGGTGACCACCTCGGCCCCGATGGCGCCGTTGCGGCCGTTGCCGCTGCTGTCCTTGAGCACGGTCGAGCCGGCCGGCTCGTCCATGCTCCAGAACGCAACCGTGCGGGTGGCGGTCGCCTGCGCGGGCGCGGCGCCCAGCGCCACCCCCGTCCCCACGAACAGGGCGGCCACGCCCAGCCGGGCGGCTGCGCGCCGCCACCGTCCCTGCCTGACTGACCGCATACGATCGCCTCCCAGCTCCACGGGCCCCCACCCTGTCACGCTGCCGGCCAGCGGTTCCATAACCCGTTAAGCGGATCCGTACCAGGTCCTCCGTGCGGCCGTTCGACCGATGTGGCCAGTGGCCGACGACCCGGTGGGCGGCCGGCGGCGAGAGGCCGGGTGGCAGGGCCCACCGATCGGGCGGTGCGGGCAGAAGCGAGAAGGCTCGTCACCGGCTGCGGTGACGAGCCTTCGTGCTGCTCGGATAGCTGGTGGGCGATACTGGGTTTGAACCAGTGACCTCTTCCGTGTCAAGGAAGCGCGCTCCCACTGCGCCAATCGCCCGGGCGCTCGCCGGATCGAAGCACCGGCGACGGTCGGCCCGCGGGGGGCGGATCGCGAGCGGACGACGGGATTCGAACCCGCGACCCTCACCTTGGCAAGGTGATGCGCTACCAGCTGCGCTACGTCCGCGTCGTCACCGGCTCGCGTCGGCGACGGGTGCAACTGTACCCGATGACAAGATCGCCGCGCGGCAGGGCCCCGGCGCGTCCCGGGCCGGCAACCGGAGCCGCCGGAGTGACCGCCGCCACAGCCCGGTGATTGCGCTGCTCGACGCCGGGGTACTGACCGCTGCGACAGCACAACCGTCCCCCCGAAGGAGGCTGTCGTGGGTATCGGAACGAGCATTTTCCTGATCGCGGTCGGCGCGATCCTCACCTTCGCGCTGGACGCCAGCATCGGCGGGGTCAACCTCGACGTCGTCGGCTGGATCCTGATGGCGGCCGGCGTCCTCGGCCTGATCATGACGACGCTGGTCTGGGGTCGCCGCCGCGAGGTGGTCACCACCGCCGAGCCGGTCGAGTACCGGCGGGTCGAGGAGCGCCGGGACGTCACCCCGCCGCTGTGACCCGGCTCCGTCGGGGCTGACGGAGCTGATCGGGTCCCCCTGCCGCGTGCGAACGGGGGCGCCGCCGGGCGCCCCCGTTTCGCGTACCCGGTCAGCCGCGCATCAGGTCGTTCAGCGTGCCGTAGTCGAGCGCGTCGGCCAGCGCGCCGTACGTGCCGGCGGTGAACGCCTCCTCGGCGGCCCGGCGGGCCACCGCGTACGCGGCCTCGGCGACCGAGGAGCCGAGGCTGACCCGGGCCACCCCGAGCTTCGCCAGCTCCCCCACCGGCGGGGCACCCGGCCCGGCCAGCACGTTCAGCGGGGCCGGGATCGCGGCGACCAGGGCGGCCACGGTGTCCGGGTCGACGACCCCGGGCACGAAGATCCCGTCCGCCCCGGCGGCCAGGTACGCCTCGGCCCGCGCCACCGTCTCCGCGACCCCGCCGGCGCCCCGCAGGAAGGTGTCGACGCGCGCGTTGACGTACAGCGGGATCCCGGCCCGGTCCGCGGCGGACCGGACGGCGGCGAGCCGGGCGGACTGCTCCTCGACCGGGCGCAGCGGCGCACCGCCGGCGTGCCACGCGTCCTCGACGTTCACCCCGACGGCACCGGCGGAGAGCACCGCGGCGACGGTCGCGGCGACGTCGTCGGTGGTGTCGCCGTACCCGGACTCGATGTCGGCGGTGACCGGCAGCGGCACCGCGGCGGCGACGCGGCGGACGACGTCGACGGCGGTCTCGCGGCCGAGCGCGTCGCCGTCCGGGACGCCGCGGCTCCACGCGACGCCCGCGCTGGTGGTGGCGACCGCGCGGGCGCCGGCCGCGGCGACGATCCGGGCGCTCGCCGCGTCCCAGGCGTTGACCAGGACCAGCGGCTCGCCGGCGACGTGCAGGGAACGGAAGTGCAGGGCTCGGGTGTGGTGTTCGTTCACCCGGCCAGTCTCCGGCGGCGGCGCCGGCCGCCGTAATGTTTCAGTCCTGGCTGAAACGAAGGGGGCCGCGTGGTCGCGATCGGGCTGTCGGCGGGCGGCGTGGCGCGGGTCCGCTTCGCGCTCTCCTGCCTCTGGGAGGTGATGGCCGGCGTCCGGGTGCTGCGCGACCCGGGCCGCCACGCGATCCACCTGCCCTGGGCCAACCGGGTCCGGCCGCGGCTGGCCGAGGCGGGGCTGCTCGACCCGGACGCCGGCCTGCTCGGGCAGCTCGTGCCGCCCGCGCCGGGCTACCTGGCCGACTTCCTCACCCCGCCGCCGGCCGGCCTGACCCCGGACCTGGACCAGGAGCTGGCCGTGCTGTGCGCCACCCCGCCCGACACGGTCCGCGCCCAACTCGACCTCTATCCCGGACCGCGGCCGGCGGCGGTGGCCGCCCTGTACGCGGACCCGGCGGCCGGGCTGCGCCGGCTCGCCGAGGAGATCGGGACGTACTGGCAGCTGGCCGTGGCCCGCGACTGGCCGCGGATCCGGGCGGTGCTCGACGCCGAGGTGTTCCACCGGGCCCGGCGGCTGGCCGAGGACGGCGCGGCCGGGCTCCTCAACGACCTGCACGAGCGGGTCCGCTGGGAGGGCGACGCCCTGCTGATCAGCCAGCGCCACTGCGACGCCCCGGACGTGCCGGACGGCAGCGGCCTCGTGCTGGTGCCCTCGGTCTTCGTCTGGCCGTCGGTGCTCAGCATCGCGGCCGGCGACGTCCCGCAGCTGGCCTACCCGGCGCGTGGCATCGGCGGGCTCTGGGAGTGCCCGGCGGAGGCTCCGGACGCGCTGGGCGCGGTGCTCGGTCGGGGCCGGGCGCGGCTGCTCGCCGCGCTGGACGCGCCGCGGTCGACGACCGAGCTGGCCCGGCACACCGGGCTGTCGCCGGCCGGGGTGTCGCAGCACCTCACCGCGCTGCGGGCCGCCGGACTGGTGGTGACGCACCGGCAGGGGCGGTCGTTGCTGAGCAGCCGGACCGCCGTGGCCGAGGCGCTGCTGGGCGCGTCGGCGTGACCGGGGAGACAGAAAAGGCCGTGCCGAATGATCGACACGACCTTTTCGCTGGTGGGCGATACTGGGTTTGAACCAGTGACCTCTTCCGTGTCAAGGAAGCGCGCTCCCACTGCGCCAATCGCCCTCGCCAAATTGCCGAGGTGGAGACGGGATTTGAACCCGTGTACACGGCTTTGCAGGCCGTTGCCTCGCCTCTCGGCCACTCCACCGAGGTTGCCCCCGACATGCGTGGCGGCATCTCCGAGCGGACGACGGGATTCGAACCCGCGACCCTCACCTTGGCAAGGTGATGCGCTACCAGCTGCGCTACGTCCGCGTGCCCCCGGCGTTTCCCGGTGACGGATGAGAACTTTAGCCGAGCCCGGGAAGGGTTGCCAAATCGGGTCCCGTTTCCGGGCGCGTCCGGGTGACGGAGTTCCCGGCGACCGGAGCTTCCTAGGAGCCTGGGTGGGAGGCGATCAAGGAGGGCCCAGGGCCCCGACCTGCGGATCTGTCCCTCCGACGCGCCGTCGGGACACTGTCCGGGATCCGACTGCCGTGCGGTCGACCGGCCGCTTCGGTAACTCCTCGTGGTCACTCGGATGGGTTACGGTAACGGGCGTGACGAGACGTGCCGCCGAGATCCGCCTGGACGCGCTGCTGCGCACGGCCTGTGAGGTGATCGCGGAACGGGGACTCGCCAACACCCGCACGGCCGACGTGGCCGAGGCCGCCGGGGTCAGCCAGGCCCTGGTCTTCTACCACTTCGCCACCAAGGACCGGCTGCTCGCGCAGGCGTTCGCCTACGCCGTCGAGCAGGACCTGAACCGGCTCGACACGGTGGTCCGCTCCACCGCCCCGCCGCTGGCCAAGCTGCGCCGGATGCTCCGCCTCTACGCCCCGACCGGCCGGTCGACCTCCTGGTCCATGTGGATCGACGGCTGGGCGGAGTCGCTGCGCACCCCGGAGCTGGAGAAGCTCTCCCGCCGGCTGGACCTGCGGTGGCGGCGCGACCTGGCCGCGGTGATCGCCGACGGGGTGGCCGACGGCACGTTCGAATGTCCCGACCCGGCCGGCGCGGCCTGGCGGATCAGCGCGGTGATGGACGGCCTCGCCGTGCAGCTCGCGGTGCACGAGCGGGTGATCACCCGCCGGCAGATCGCCGAGTGGGTCCGCCTCGTCGCGGCCCGCGAGCTGGGCCTGGAGCCGGCCCAGCTGGACTGAGGGCGCCGGGCTCGACCGAGGCAGCGCGGCGCCGGCGCTCCCGCAGCCGGTCGCGGGCCGGCGGGTGGACGTTGGCCCGCTCCAGGTCACCGCCGTAGTGGGCGAGCACCTGGTGGTCCATCACCCGCCGCCAGACGGGCGGCACCAGCGCGGCGACCACCATGGTCGCGTAGCCGGCGGGCAGCTGCGGCGAGGCGTCGAAGCTGCGCAGCGTCTGGTAGCGGCGCAGCGGGTTGGCGTGGTGGTCGCTGTGCCGCTGGAGCTGGAAGAGGAAGACGTTCGTGACCGTCCGGTCGCTGTTCCAGCTGTGCCGGGGATCGACCTTCTCGTAGCGGCCGGCGGCGGTGCGCTGGCGGGCCAGCCCGTAGTGCTCCAGGTAGTTGACCACCTCGAGCAGGGAGAATCCGACCACCGCCTGGAGCGCGAGGAAGACCAGCACCCCGGGCCCGAAGGCGACCACCAGCACGGCGTAGAGCAGCACGGTCAGCGCCCAGGCGTTGAGCACGTCGTTGCGCCAGGTCCACGGGGTGCGGCCGCGCAGCCGGAGGCGGCTGCTCTCCAGCCGCCAGGCCGAGCGCAGGCTGCCCCAGACCGTACGCGGCCAGAACGCCCAGAACGTCTCGCCCAGCCGGGAGCTGGCCGGGTCCTCGGGGGTGGCGACCCGGGTGTGGTGGCCCCGGTTGTGCTCGACGTGGAAGTGCCCGTACCCGGTCGGCGCGAGGGCGATCCGGGAGAGCCAGCGCTCCGCCGTCTCCCGCTTGTGGCCCAGCTCGTGGGCGGTGTTGATGGCGATGCCGTCGACCACCCCGACGGTGGCGACCAGCCCGGCGGCGGCGGGCCAGGAGAGCTCGCCGCGGGTCCAGACCGCGCAGCAGAGCACCAGGGCCGCGTACTGGGCCGGCAGGTAGAGGTAGGTGAGCCAGCGGTAGTAGCCGTCGGCCTGGAGCGCCGGCACCGCCTCCTCCGGCGGGTTCTCCCGGTCGTCGCCGATGAGCAGGTCGACCACGGGAATGACGCCGAAGACCACCACCGGGGCGAGCCACCAGGCCCAGCCGGCGCCGGTCGCGTGCCAGAGCGACCAGGCGATGAAGGGCAGCACGGGGACGAGCAGGGCGAGCGGCCAGAGCGGCTTGCGGGTGTCCCGCCACGGGACGGTGTCGGTGCCCATCGTCAGCCTCCGATCCGTGAACTCCTGCCCAGACTGTGGCAGCCGTCGCGGAATTTTACAAGAGGCCAGTTTTTGTAAAGCGCTACCGCCACCGTCCCCGGGCCGTCCGCTCGAACGCCGGCTCCTCGCGGACCGGACGCAGCAGGCGCCGCATCCGCAGCAGCAGCCCCGCGCCGAGGAAGACGAGCAGCCCGCCGAGGAGGAAGGCGGCCTGCACCAGGCCGAAGCCGCCCGAGGTGGACACCGGACGGCCCGCCGCACCCGGCGGCGGCTCGACCACCGCCGCCGCACTGGACGGGTCGTCCGCCACCGGCTCCTCGGCGGGCGGGTCGGTCGGCGCCGCGCTGCGCTCCGTGGGTTCCGGCGTCGCCTCGGTCGGCCCGGCCGTCGCCTCCTCCCCCACCACCTGGCGGGCGGCGGTCTGCCGGGCGAGCAGGCGCAACTCCGGGTCGTACGCCTCGGCGGCGAAGCTCACCCGCCCCCGGGCCACGTCCTCGGCGAAGGCCACCCGGTAGCGGGCCGTGACGGTGCGGCCCGGGCAGAGCACGCCCGGGTCCAGGTCGCGGTCGGTCAGCCGGGCGGTGTCCCCCTCGGTCCGGATCTCCAGCGGGAAGGAGCCGCTGTCCTCCACCCGGTCCACCTTGACCTGGTCCAGCCGCATACCCTGCACCCGCAGCAGCATCGACCAGCGCACCTTGACGCAGCCGCCCCCGTCGGTCCGGGACACCACGGCGGAGAGGGTCTCCACCCGGTCGCCGGCGGTGAACTCGTCCGGCAGGCCGCTCAGCTCGGTGGCGAAGGCGGCCGCCGCACCGGCCGGCACGGCCCCGCCGAGCCCGGCCCCCGCCAGACAGGTCAGCACCACCCCGATCCGCAGCGCGTACCGCCACCCGCTCACCACCGTCTCCTCCCGTCGGCCGCGTCCACTCCGAAACGCTAGGAGCGCCACCGGCGCCCCGGTAGACGGGCGTGTTCGCACGAACCGCCAACACCGGGGCCGCTTATCACCGACGGTGGTGAACCGGTCACGCCCGCGTTCCGACACGCCCGGGATCGCCGGCCCGCCGTCTCCGGGGGTACGACAGAATCACCCGGTGTCCGACCTGTCCGCGGCCTTCGTCCGGCTGCACGCCCGGCTCACCCCGGTCGCCTTCGTCCCCGAGGTGCGGCTGCACCAGGCCGACGAGCCGATCGGCCTCTGGGAGCTGACCGAGGGCGAGTTCCACAGCGCCCAACCGCCGCCGTTCTGGGCCTTCGCCTGGGCCGGTGGCCAGGCCCTCGCCCGCTACGTCACCGACCACCCCGAGCTCGTCGCCGGCCGCCGGGTGCTCGACCTCGCCTCCGGCTCCGGCCTGGTCGCCATCGCCGCCGCCCGGTGCGGCGCGGCCGCCGTCCGGGCCGTCGAGGTGGACGAGCGGGCCGTCGCGGCCGTCGCGCTCAACGCCGAGGCCAACGGGGTACGCGTCGACGCCGAACTCGGCGACATCCTGGACGGCGACGCCGGGGACGCCGAGGTGGTGCTCGCCGGGGACGTCTTCTACAGCGAGGCGATGGCCCGCCGGATGCTGCGCTTCCTGCTCCGGGCCGCCCGGTCCGGGGCCCGGGTGCTGGTCGGGGACCCCGGCCGGGCCTTCCTCCCCCGCGAACGCTTCCACCACCTGGCCGCCTACGACGTGCCGGTGCCCGAGGCGCTGGAGAGCGTACGGGTGAAGCACACCACCGTGTGGGAGCTGGACCCGGCTCCGCCGGGAGCCGCCCGTTAGCGTGACGCCGTGCTGTTCCGGGGCTGGGGGGAGTCCGTCGACGGTCCGTGGCCCGACGCGGCCACGGTGGTCGACCACGTCGGCGTGCCGCACCTGGTGGTGACCCGGCACGCACTGGTCCGGCGGCTGCTCACCGACCCGGTGACGTTCCGGCCGGACAACGCCCTCGACGCGGTCACCCCGATCCCGGTGGCCGCGCTGCGGGTGCTCGCCGGCCACCGGTTCCGGCTGCCCCCGACGCTGGCGAACAACGCGGCGGCCAGCCACCCGGAGATCCGCGGGATCGTCGCCGACGCGCTGCACCCGGACCGGGTGGCCGCGCAGCAGCCCTGGCTGACCGGCCTGGTCCGGGAGCGGGTGAGCCGGCTCGCCGCCGCCCTGGCCGCCGGCGAGCCGGTCGACCTGTACGCGGGGCTCGCCGCCGACCTGCCGCTGCTGGTGCTGGCCCGGCTGGTCGAGCTGCCGGACGCCCCGGTGGGCGCGGTCAAGGACTTCGCCCGCGCCGCCCTGGAGCTGTTCTGGGCACCGCTCGACGAGTCCCGGCAGCTCGCCCTCGCCGCCGAGGTCGGCCGGTTCCACACCGTGCTGCGCGCGTTCGCCGCCACCGGGGGCGGGCTCGCCGCCCGGCTGCGCGACGCCGGACACTCCCCCGACGTGGTGGTCGGCGCGCTCTTCTTCCTGCTGGTCGCCGGCCAGGAGACCACCTCGCAGTTCCTCACCCTGCTGCTGCACCGGCTGGCCGGCGAGCCGGCGGTGCGGGCCGGCCTGCGCACCGGCGAGACCGCCGTCGCCGACGTGGTCGAGGAAGGACTGCGGCTGGAGCCGCCGATCGTCACCTGGCGGCGGGTGGCCGCCGTGGACACCACCCTGGGCGAGGTCGCCGTGCCGGCGGGCACCAGCATCGTGGCCTGGCTGGCCCGGGCCGGCCGCGACCCGGCGGTGGTCGCCGCGCCGGACGAGTTCCGGCCGGGGCAGCGCGGATCCCGGCGGCACCTGGCCTTCGGGGCCGGCCCGCACCGGTGTGTCGGGGCCCAGCTGGCCCGGATGGAGGCGGCCGTGGTGGTGGCCGAGGCGGCGCCGCTGCTCGACGGGGCGACCGTGGTCCGGCCGCCGTGGTGCCCCGACAACCTCACGTTCCGGATGCCCGACGCCTTCGTGGTCCGCCGGACCTGACGAAAGTCAGGGCGGACCGCTGCCCATCGGTGGCGGTGCGCCACCCCCTCCGCTCCCTAGCGTCGACGCATGATCACACTTCGTGGGTTGACGAAACGGTTCGGGGCGGCCGTCGCGGTCGACGACCTGACCGTCGAGATCGGACCGGGGCAGGTGACCGGCTTCCTCGGCCCGAACGGCGCGGGCAAGTCCACCACCATGCGGATGGTGCTCGGGCTGGACCGGCCGACCGCCGGGCAGGCCCTGGTCAACGGCCGCCCCTACCGGCAGCTGCGGTACCCGCTCCACGAGGTCGGCGCGCTGCTCGACGCCACCGGCGTGCACCCGGCCCGCTCCGGCCGGGCGCACCTGCGGGCCATGGCCCGCAGCAACGGGATCCCGGCCCGCCGGGTGGACGAGGTGCTCGACCTGGTCGGGCTCGACGCACGGGCCGCCGACAAGCCGGGGCGGGCACTGTCGCTGGGCATGGGCCAGCGGCTCGGCATCGCCGGTGCGCTGCTCGGCGACCCGCCGGTGCTGCTTCTCGACGAACCGGTCAACGGACTCGACCCGGACGGGGTCCGCTGGATCCGCCGGTTCACCCGGGGCCTCGCCGACGAGGGGCGGACCGTGCTGATCTCCAGCCACCTGATGAGCGAGATGCAGCAGACCGCCGACCGGGTGGTGGTGCTCGGCCGCGGCCGGCTGGTCGCCGACGCGCCGCTGGCCGAGCTGATCGCCGCCCGCCCGGCCAGCTCGGTCCGGGTACGCGGGCCCGAGCCGGCCGGCCTGGCGACGCTGGGGGCGCGGCTGGCCGCCGAGGGGGCGACGGTCAGCACCGACGAGGACGGGTTGACGATCACCGGCGTCACCGCCGGCCGGGTCGGCGACCTCGCGTTCGAGCTGGGGGTGCGGCTGCACGAGCTGACCCCGGTGGCCGCCTCGCTGGAGGAGGCGTTCCTGGAACTGACCGCCGGCAGCGTGGAGTACGCGGCCGGCCCGACCGGAGGCGAGACCCGATGACCGCCCTGCCCACCGTCACCCCGACCCGGCCGGCGTCCCGGCCCGCCCCGGCCAACGGCCCGTTCGCCGGGGCGGTGGCCGCCGAGTGGACCAAGCTCTGGTCGGTCCGGTCCACCTGGTGGTCGCTGCTGGCCGCCGTGCTGACCATGGCGGCCGCCGCCGGCCAGCTCGCCATCTACGCGGTGAACGCCAACACCGACGACGACCCGACCGTCAACCCCGGCGTCGTCGATGTCGGCGAGGTGGTCATCGGCGCGCTGGAACTCACCCAGTACGTCGTGCTCGCCCTCGGCCTCTTCGCGATCACCAGCGAGTACGCCACCGGCACGATCCGGACGACGCTGCGCTGCACCCCCTCCCGGGGACGGGTGCTGGCGGCCAAGGCGGTCGTGGTCGGCGTGGTGACCTTCCTGGCCGGGCTGCTGGTCGGCGCGGTCGGCGCGGCGGTCGCCCGGCCGGTGCTCGGCGAGTGGGGTCGCGCCCCGCTGGGCGGGACCGTGGGTGACGTGGTCGCCTCGGCCGCGTACCTCGCGCTGGTGGGCGTGCTGGCGCTCGGGCTGGCGGCGGCGCTGCGCGGCGCGGTGCTCACCCTGACCGTGCTCTTCGCGCTGCTGATGATCGTGCCGCTGTCGCTCCAGGAGCCGGGGATCACCGTGCTCACCCGGATCGCCGACGCGTTCCCCGGGGTGGCCGGCAACCACTTCCTCGCCGGGGACACCGCGCCCTACCCGGCGGCGGTCGGGCTGCTGGTGTTCGCCGGCTGGGCCGTCGCCGCGCTGGCGCTGGGCCGCTGGGCGCTGCGCCGCCGGGACGCCTGAGCGGGGCGGGGCTGGTCAGCCGGTGGGCGGGACCAGCCCCGCCTCGTACGCGAGGATCGCCGCCTGCACCCGGTTGCGCACGTCCAGCCGGGTGAAGATGCTGGTCAGGTAGCTCTTCACGGTGCCCTCGACGAGGTGCAGCCGGCGGGCGATCTCGGCGTTGGACAGCCCCGCCCCGACGAGGGCGAGCACCTCCCGCTCCCGGTCGGTCAGCCCGGCCAGCCGGTCCCGGGCGTACGGGCCGCGGGCCAGCCGGCCGCCGCTGAGCTCGATGACCCGGCGGGCCACCCCCGGCGACAGGTACGCCCCGCCGTCGGCCACCGCCCGGAGGCCGGCGAGCAGCTCCCGCGGGTCGCCCGACTTGAGCAGGAACCCGCTCGCCCCGTGACCGAGCGCCCGGGCGATCAGGTCGTCGTCGCCGAACGTGGTGAGCATGACCGTGGCCGTTTCGGGCACCAGCCGACGGATCTCCGCCGCCGCGCTCAGCCCGTCCTGCCGGGGCATCCGGATGTCCAGCAGCGCCACCCGGGGCCGGTGCGCCCGCACCAGCTCCACGGCCGCGTGGCCGTCGCCCGCCTCGCCGACCACCTCGATGCCCGGGTCGGCGGCCAGGATGGCCCGCACCCCGGCGCGGACCATCGCCTCGTCGTCGGCGAGCACCACCCGCAGGGGCCGCCCGTGATCGTCGGTCACCGTGCGATCCGCTCCTTGCTGGCCAGCCGGCCGTCGGTGAAGCAGAGCCGCCAGGTCGGCTCCGCGAACGGGAAGTTGCCGTCGGTGTAGAACTCGCAGCCCGGGGAGGCCCCGGTCGGCGGGTCGGCCTGCCGGCGGGGCAGCCCGAGGTCGGCGCGCTCCTCGCCGAGGCGCAGCCGTTCGTAGCCGGACCGGTCCAGGACCGCACCCGCCGTGGCGAGCGGGTAGTAGACAAGCGCGAGTGCCAGGGCGAGGCCGGCCGGGGCGCCGAAGGCCACGAGCAGGCTGCGCCGGGCCCGCCGGCGCGCCTCCCGCAGCCGCCGTGCCGCGTCACCGGGGCGGTTGACCGGCGCGCGGCCCGGCCCGCCGTCATCCCCAAGGCCGTCATCCGGCTCGTCGGCCGACCCAGAGAAGCCGTCGAGTCGGCCGACCTCCAGGCCCCCCAATCGCCCGTCGCCGGGGCCGGCCGCGGTCGGCACGGCAAGGCCGCCGGGTCGGTCGGCCTCGGCGCCGGCCACGGCGGGCGCCGGGGTGGCCGTGAGCGGCAGGTGCGCCGTCACCGCGAAGCCGCCGTCCCGAGGGCCCGCGTCCAGCACGCCCCCGGCCAGGCGGACCCGCTCGCGCAGGGCGAGCAGGCCAGAGCCGTGCGACGCCGGCCCCGGCAGCGGTCCGTCCGGCGCCGGCCCGTTGACGACCGACACGGCCACCTCGCCGCCCGCCCGGTCGACGGTGACGGTGATCGGGGCGCCGGGGGCGTAGCGGGCGGCGTTGGTCAGCGCCTCCCGGACCACCCGGTGCACGGCGTGCGCGACGAGCGGCGGCAGGTCCCCGCCGTCCGGGCCGGCGCGCAGGTCGACCGCCAGCCCGGCGTCGCGGGCGCCGTCGACCAGCTCCGCCACGCTCTCACCGGCGGGCCGCAGCGAACCGGACCGCTCCTCGCGGAGCACGCCGATGATGTCGTGCAGCCGCTCGGTGGCGGCGGCCACGCTGGCCCGCAGCTCCCCGGCCGCGCTCCGGTGGGCGGGTGGCAGGTCGGCGGCCAGTTCCAGGGCGGCCGCGCGCAGCGCGATGAGGCTCAGGTCGTGCCCCAGCGAGTCGTGCATGTCCTGGGCGATCCGGGCCCGCTCGCGCAGGCGTACGCGCTCCACGGCGGCCCGCCGTTCGCGCTCCTCGGCCTCGGCGTGCCGCTCCCCCGCCTCGGCGAGCGCCCGCTGTTGTCGGCGCAGCCGGCCGAGCAGCCAGGGGAACACCCCGGCGAACAGCAGCACCGACGCGAGCAGGAACCAGGTGTCCGGATCGGTGCCGAGCAGCCCGAGGTTGACCGCGGTGCCGGCGACCGCGATGGCGCCGAAGACGGCCGCCACCCGGCCGGCGCCGGCGCTGCGCCGGCCGGCCAGGTAGCTGAACACCGGGATGCCGAAGACGAAATTGCCGTCGACCAGCGAGCCGAGCACCACGGCCAGCAGCGCGGCGAGGGGCCACCGGCGGCCGATCGCCACGGCGAGGCCGAGCAGCGCCAGCGACCCGGCCAGCAGCACCACGGCGTGCCGCGGCCACGGCGGGGTGAGCCCGGCGTACGCCACCGGGGCGGCGACCACGGCCCAGAGCAGCAGGTCACCGGCCCGGCGCCGGACGGACGGCGGGGTGCGCGGCGGTTCCACGGCGGCCAGGCTACCCACGGGCGGCCGGACCGGGCACCGACGAAAGTCAGGTGCTCAGCTGATCTCCTCGGCCCAGGCACGCCAGTCGTCGAGCACGCCGTAGAGGGCCGGGGTGAGCCAGCCCGGCGCGGACCGGCGGAAAACCCCCGGGTCCATGCCTCCGGCGCCCATGGGCAGCGCACCCAGCAGGTTGGGCACCAGGTCGGACAGGTTGAGCCAGTGCACCAGCTCCGGCTCGCCCGGCCAGGCGCCGATCACCACGCCGGCCGGGATGGCCCGGCGTTCCAGGGCCTCCAGGGTCAGCGCCGTGTGGTTGAGCGTGCCCAGCCCGGCGCGGGCCACCACCACGGCCGGGGCGCCCAGCGACACCGCCAGGTCCGCCACCGTCCAGGGCTCGCCCGACGGGCGCAACCCCATGGGTACGAGCAGACCGCCGGCCCCCTCGACGAGCACCAGGTCGTGCTTGTCGGTCTCCTCGCGGATGGCGTCGACCGCGGTGTAGAGCTCCAGCGGCTCCAGCTCGGCGACCCGGGCCGCGGCGAGCGGGGCGAGCGGGTCCGGGTAGCTGGCCAGGGTCCGGCCGGTGAGCGGGGCCGCCAGCCGGGTCACCGAGTCGACGTCGCCGGGGTCGCCGGTGGCCGTACCCGTCTGGCCGGGCTTGACCACGGCGACCCGCAGCCCGGCGGCCTGGGCGGCGGCGGCGATCGCCGCGGTCACCACGGTCTTGCCCACCTCGGTGTCCGTGCCGGTCACCAGCACCGGCCCGGTCCAGCCATTGCTGTTGCTCATGAGCCCTCCTTCGTTCGCGACTGCGGGGCTCGCAAACCCGGCTCACTCCTCGCGCTCACGGCGCGCACTCCACGATCACGTCCAGGGCCCGGTCGAAGTCCGCCCGCGCCACCCCGGCGCTGATGGTCAGCCGGAGCCGGGAGCGGCTGTCCGGGGTGGACGGCGGACGGAAGCAGCCCACCGCCACGCCGCGGTCCCGGCAGTCCGCCGCCCAGGCCGTCGCCGCCTCCGGGCCCGGGGCGGTCACCGAGACCACCGCCGCGTCGGGCGCGGAGACCTCCAGGCCCGCCCCGCCCAGCCGGCGCACCACGAGGGCGGCCCGCTCGGCCAGCTCGGCGCGCAGGTCGTCGCCAGCGCGGGCCAGGCGCAGCGCGGCGCGTACCCCGGCCACCACCGCGGGCGGCGGGGCGGTGTCGAAGATGAAGGTGCGGCCGGTCTCCACCAGGTGCCGGACGAACTCCGCGGGCCCGGCCACCACCCCGCCGGCCCCGCCGAGCGCCTTGGACAGGGTGGCCGTCACCACGACGTCGGGCTCGCCGGCCAGCCCGGCCGCGACCACCCCGCCGGCGCCGGCCGGCCCCGTGACGCCGAGCGCGTGCGCGTCGTCGACCAGCAGCAGCGCGCCGTGCCGGCGGGCCACGGCGTGCAGCGCCGCGAGGGGGGCGAGGTCGCCGTCGACGGAGAAGACCGACTCGGTCACCACCACCGCGGGGCGGCCCGGGGCGGCGGCCAGCGCGGCGGCCACCGCGTCGACGTCGGCGTGCGGGGTGACGATCGTCTCGGCGCCGGAGATCCGGCAGCCGTCGATCAGCGAGGCGTGGTTGTGGGCGTCGGAGACGAGCAGCGTACGCGGCTGCACGAGGCCCCGGACGGCGGCCAGGTTGGCCAGGTAGCCGGAGGAGAAGACCAGCGCCCGGTCGACGCCGAGCCAGTCGGCCAGGTCGTCCTCGAGGGCGTGGTGCAGGTCGGTGGAGCCGCGCACCAGGCGCGACCCGGTGGCGCCCAGCCCGTACGCCGACAGGGCCCGCCCGGCCGCGGCGGTGACCTCCGGGTGGGTGGCCAGGCCGAGGTAGTCGTTGCCGGCCAGGTCGACCACGGCGTCGCCGGCGGCGCGCGGGCGCAGCGTGCGGGTGAGCCCCGCCTTGGCCCGCAGCTCGGCGCGGCGGTCCAGGGCCGCCAGCCAGTCCGCCACCGTCACGTCCCTTCCCCCGAGCCGTCGCCCTGCCGGGCGCTTCCGCGGGGCGAAGTTACCACCCGGCCGAACGGCCCCGGCGTGGCGCGGTCCGGCTCGCCGGGCCTGCTCGCGGGGGCCGGACGCGGCCGTTTCCCGGCCTCGGAGGGGCCTTGTAGGGTACGAGCCATGCCAGAGATCCTCGACCAGGCCCGGACCCAGGTGCTGGAGAACGGCGTCGGCCTCGACGAGGCCGGTGTCCTCGCCGTGCTGAACCTGCCCGACGAGCACCTGCCCGCCGCCCTCCAGCTCGCACACGAGGTGCGGATGCGCTGGTGCGGCCCGGAGGTCGAAGTCGAGGGCATCGTCTCGCTGAAGACCGGCGGCTGCCCGGAGGACTGCCACTTCTGCTCGCAGTCCGGCCTGTTCACCTCGCCGGTCCGCTCGGTCTGGCTGGACATCCCGGCGCTGGTCGAGGCGGCGAAGCAGACCGCGGCGACCGGGGCGACCGAGTTCTGCATCGTGGCCGCCGTACGCGGCCCGGACGCCCGGCTCATGAAGCAGATGCGCGAGGGCGTGGCCGCCATCAAGGCGGAGGTGGACATCCAGGTCGCCGCCTCGCTCGGCATGCTCAGCCAGGAGCAGGTCGACGAGCTGGTCGAGATGGGCGTGCACCGCTACAACCACAACCTGGAGACCTGCCGCTCCTACTTCCCGAACGTGGTCACCACGCACTCCTGGGAGGAGCGCTGGGAGACCTTGACGATGGTCCGCGAGTCGGGCATGGAGGTCTGCTGCGGCGGCATCCTCGGCCTCGGCGAGACGGTGGAGCAGCGCGCCGAGTTCGCCGCGCAGCTCGCCGAGCTGGACCCGCACGAGGTGCCGCTGAACTTCCTCAACCCCCGCCCGGGCACCCCGCTGGCCGACCGCCCGGTGGTCGAGGGCAAGGACGCGCTGCGCGCCATCGCCGCGTTCCGGCTGGCCATGCCGCGGACCATCCTCCGGTACGCGGGCGGCCGGGAGCTCACCCTCGGCGACCTGGGCACCCGCGACGGCCTGCTCGGCGGGATCAACGCGGTCATCGTGGGCAACTACCTGACCACGCTGGGTCGGCCGGCGACCGACGACCTGAAGCTGCTGGACGACCTGAAGATGCCGGTGAAGGCGCTCTCCGCCACCCTGTGAGGACGACGTGACCGAGCTTGTCGAGCCCCCCGCGCCGGCCGGCGCCGTGGTGCCGCGCTGGTGCGACCGCTGCGGCGAGTCGGTGGCGGCGGGCCCCCACGAGGCGTGCGCGGCGGCCCGGGCGCTGGAGCCGCCGCGCTGGTGCGCGCACTGCCGGCGGCGGATGAAGGTGCAGGTCGTGCCGACCGGCTGGTCGGCGGTCTGCGTCGAGCACGGCGAGATCCGGGGCTGACATGCTGCGGGGGCGGACGGTGACGCTGCGACCGGCGACCGACGCCGACGTGCCGGCGCTCGCGGCGATCCGGGCCACCCCGGAGGTGCGCCGCTGGTGGCGCGGCGACGACGACCTCGCCGGGGCGGTCCGCGCCGACCTGGCCGACGACGACCTCACCGTCTACGCGATCGAGCACGACGGCCGGCTGGTCGGCGCGATCCAGTGGTACGCGGAGACCGACCCGGACTACCGCCACGCCAGCCTGGACATCTTCCTCGACCCGGCGGCCCGCGGCGCCGGCCTCGGCGGGGACGCCATCCGCACCCTGGCCCGGCACCTGGCCGACGAGTACGGCCACCACCGGTTCACGATCGACCCGGCGGCGGCGAACACCGCGGCGATCCGGGCCTACGCGAAGGTGGGCTTCCGGCCGGTCGGCATCATGCGCCGCTACGAGCGGGGCGCGGACGGCCGCTGGCACGACGGCCTGCTGATGGACCTGCTCGCCGAGGACCTGGCCGACTGAGTCGGCGCTGGGCGCGGGGGTTCCGGCGGTCAGCGGTCCCAGATCAGGTGCCCGTCGGGGAGGCGGCGGGCCCCCTCGGCCGGTCGGTGCGGGCTGAGCCGGCCGTCCGGCATGAGGTGCGACACCGCCACCCCGCGGCCGAGCACGGCGACGTCGGCGATCAGCCGCCGGTGGCAGCGCCACCAGACGCTCTCGCTGCACATCACCGCCGTCGTCCGCCGCGCCGCGTCGGCCAGCACCTCGTCCAACGCGGCGTCGAACTCCGGCGTCCGGGTGTAGCCGGCGTACGCCCGGAAGGCCGCGACGGTCCACCAGGTGTCCGGCTCCGGTTCGCCGGCGCGGACGTGCCGGCGGCCACCGAGGCGCGGCTCCCAGCGGTAGCCGATGCCCCGCTCCGGCAGCCAGCCTTCCAGGGCCTCCCGCCGGACGTCCGGGTTGGTCCGGCTGGCCGGGTAACGCCGCACGTCCACCACGAGAGCGATCCCCGCGGCGGCCAGCAGGTCCCCGAGCCGGTCCCGGTCGGCGGCCCCGTGCCCGACCGTCAGCAACTCCCGTTCCACCGGCTCAGCTTGCCCCGGGTCGCCGCCGGCCGCCGGCCAGCCGGGGCGCGACCCGCCAAAGGGCGTGCCCGGCACCGCACGGTGCCGGGCACGCCCCGGTGATCAGCAAACGGGTGTGGCCTCGGACCAGGCCGTTCCCCCTAGCGCTGCAGGGTCAGCACACCCGGCCGCCAGGGCAGCAGGTTGTAGTCGCCTCCCGCGCTGGGGTTCTTGCCCTGGTACAGGAACTGCAGGTTGCAGGCGTCGATGGTCTTGGTCTGGTCGGGGTTGGTCCGGACCAGGTCACCGTGGCTGATGTCGTTGGTCCAGGTGGCGCCGCTGTTGGCCTTGCCGGCGAAGGGGTTGCTCTCGCTGGCGGCCTGCGGGGTCCACGAACCGCTGAGGCTGTTGGAGGTGAAGGAGCGGAAGTAGCGCCCCTGGCTCCCGATCGCCTCGACGATCATGAGGTACTGGTTCTGGCCCGCTACCTTGTAGACCTCGACGCCCTCGAACAGGTTGTTCGTCGAGTCGGTCATGATCGTCGTGTAGTTCGAGCCGAAGCTGCCCGGGAAGTTCCCGAGCGGCATGCTCGACCGGTAGATCTTGCCGTTGTCCCCGGCGAAGAACAGGTACATGTTCTGGTCGTCACCGATGAGGGTCTGGTCGATGACGCCGTACGGGGCGTCCGGCAGGGTGGCCGTGGACAGCGTCTGCGCCGAGGACCAGCCGTTGGCGTTCGTCGGGTCGCTCGACGTCTTGTAGCTGAACGAGGTCGGTCCCCACTGGTACGCCAGCACCCAGATGTTCTTCGGGGCGAAGTACAGCAGCGTGGGCGCCACGGTGCCCTGGCTCATCCCGGTCTGGCCCGCCGATGCCATGTCGGACCAGTTGGTGAACAGGCTGAAGTTCATCGAGCCGTACTGGCCGCTGCTGTTGACGTTCGACCCGTAGACCAGGTGCTTGCCGTTGTAGACCACGTTGGTGAAGTCCTTGAGCGAGACCCAGCCGTTCTGCGGGTTGGCCAGCGCGCCGGTTGACGACCACCGGTAGGTCGACGGAAGCGCGCAGCCGCCCGGCGGGGGCGTCGTGGTCGGCGGCGGCGTGGTCGGGGGCGTGGTGCCACCGAAGTCGGTCCGCCACTGCTGGTTGGTCTGCCCGTGGCAGTCGTACAACTGGATCTGCTGGCCGTTGCCGCTGCCCCAGACGTCCAGGCAGCGGCCGGACTGCACGCCGCTGATGGTGCCGTTGGAGTTGATGTTCCACTGCTGGTTCGACTGGCCGTTGCAGTCCCAGATGATGATTCCGGTGCCGTTGCCGGTGGCCGCGCCGTTCGCGTCGAGACACTTGGTGCCGTAGACCATCAGCTGCTTGCTGGTGGTGTACGTCCACTGCTGGTTGGACTGACCGTTGCAGTCCCAGAGCTGGACGCGGGTGCCGTTTGTCTGCGTGGCGTTCGGTACGTCGATGCACCGGCCCGACTGCACGCCGACGATCCGGCCGGCGCCGCCGCTCGGCGGCGGTCCCGTGGTCGGGGTGGTGGTCGGCCCGGAGGTCGGGGCGGCCGCGTTCAGCGCGTTGAGGACCGAGGTGTACGCAGCCTTCTTGTTGCCGCCGCCGTCGAACAGCAGCGGGTTCTCGTTCGAGCGCCAGGAGTCGCTGTCGCGGACGCCCCACACGGTGATGCCGATGCAGCGCGGCACGTTGATGCACGCCTGGGTCAGCCCGGCGTACTGGCTGGTCGACGCGTTCGTGACGTCGACCTCGGTAAGCGCCACGTCGACACCGAGCGCGGCGAAGCTGGACAGCGTGGTCTGGAAGTTGCTCGGCAGCGAGCTGCCGCCGGTGAAGTGGGTCTGGAGGCCGACGCAGTCGATCGGTACGCCGCGGGACTTGAAGTCCTGGATCATGCGGTAGACGCCCTGGGTCTTGCCGTAGGACCAGTTCTCGATGTTGTAGTCGTTGTAGCAGAGCTTCACCGACGGGTCGGCCGCCCGCGCGGTGCGGAACGCCACCTCGATCCAGTCGTTGCCGGTGCCCTGCAGGTTCGATTGACGACGGCTGCCGTCCTCGTTGAACGCCTCGTTCACCACGTCCCACGCGGCGAGCTTGCCCTTGTAGTGGGCCATCACGCCGTTGATGTGGTTGATCATCGCGTTGCGCAGCGTGCTGCCCTGCATGTTCTGCATCCAGGGCGGCTGCTGGGCGTGCCAGGCCAGGGTGTGCCCGCGGACCTTGAGGCCGCGTTGGGTGGCCCAGTTGTAGATCTGGTCGCCGGAGGAGAAGTTGAACTGGCCCTGGTTGGGCTCCGTCGCGTCCGGCTTCATCTCGTTCTCGGCAGTGATCATGTTGAACTCACGCGCCGCGATCGTGTTGTAGGTCGAGTCGTTCAGCCGGCCCGCCGCGATCGCCGTGCCGAAGTACCGGCCCGACTGTGCGGCGGCCGCGCCCAGCGTGGACGCGGCGGCGTTCGCCGACGGCATCAGCATCGCGACGGCGGCCACCGTCACGGCGCTGACCGCGCCCGCGAGCAGCGCTCGGACGGCGGGCGATCGCCGTCGCCGACTCCCGCCGCGATGAAGGGATGGGCTCATTGCCATCGTGGCTCCCTTACTGGCCAACACCCACGCAGTCTGGGCGAGGACGACTGGCGCCTTTGTTAGGAAATATATCGACTTCGATGCTCTCATCGGCCATCCGACCGGACAACAACTTTCGGAAACTTTCGGACGCAGTCCTGGCGCCCGGGTTCACCGGCTCGGCGACCCGGCGTGGCCGGTCACTCAGGTACGGTGACCGGCCACGCCGGCCGGATGCCCGTCAGGAGACGGTGCAGGGAGAGCCGTTGAGAGTGAAGGCGGTGGGTCTCGGGTTGGTGCCGGTGTGGGTGCCGTTGAAGCCGAAGCTCGTCGACGCATTCGGCGCCAGGGTGCCGTTGTAGGCGACGTTCGTGGCGGTCACCGCGGTGCCGGTCTGGGTGAAGGTGGCCGACCAGCCCTGGCCCACCTTCTGCCCGGCGCTCGGGAAGGTGAAGGCGAGCGTCCAACCGTTGATCGCGCTGGTGCCGGTGTTGGTGATGGTGATGTTCGCGGTGAATCCGGTGTCCCAGCTGCTGGTCGTCCAGGTCACCGCACAGCCGCCGGTGGCCGGCGGGTCGGCGGTGGTGACGGTCAGCGGCGGCGAGGCCGCCGAGACGTTGCCGGCCGCGTCCACCGCGACCACGGTGAAGGTGTACGCGGTGGCGGCGGTCAGGCCGCTGACCGCCAGGGTGGTCCCCGTGGTCGATCCGACCAGGACGTTCCCGGAGCGGTGGACCCGGTAGCCGGTGACGCCGACGTTGTCGGTGGCCGGCCCCCAGGCGAGGGTGAGTCCGGTCGGGCCGACCGCCGAGGCCGTCGGGGT